>NZ_JAVWTF010000071.1:0-5005 GCF_036667855.1 Aurantimicrobium sp.
ATCAACCACTGATTGTGCGTTCTTCTTGAGTTCAGCAAGAGCTTCGGTGAGCTGCTTATCTGTTGCCTGACTCAACACAGAATCCAGCTGTCCAGGAACATTGATGAAGGCCAGAGGCAATCCAGAGATATCTCCAGAGCTCAGGGCTGAGTTGAGTGTGTCCCAGGTTTTGCCCACAGCTTCACATGCAGCTTTGTTCGCTGCCTGATCATTGGCATTAAGGCTAGGAATCTGGTCGCAACCCGCAAGCGTCAACACGGCAATAGATGCAACAGAAAGGCTCAGGATGGCCTTGTGAGAGGTTTTCATGGTGCTTTAGGCCAGTTCTACTGTTCCGGTGTAAACAAGCTCAGCTGGGCCTGAGAGTGCGACATGCTCTCCTTCTTCCGTGGGGAACATACGAACAGCCAACGTTCCGCCAGGAACATCTACACGCCAGTTGTGGGGTGCACCTTCACCAGCCCAGTGACGGGTGGCCAGCGCAGCTGCCACGACACCCGTGCCGCACGACAAGGTTTCCCCTGAGCCGCGCTCGTGCACACGCATACGGATGTGACCGACGCCATCTTTCACCAGTGGGTCGTGAGGAACAACGAGCTCCACATTCGCCCCTTCAGGAAGTTCTGGTTCAAGTCGAGGTGCTGAACTGAGGTCAGCAGCATCGAGCTCAGCATCATCTGCAAAAGCAGCGATGACGTGAGGGTTCCCCACGTTGATGCCCACACCAGGGCGAGCAACAGGAACACCCGCCACCTTCACGACGGGTTCCCCGCCGTCGAAGCTCCAGCGGCCCATATCGACCTGGAACTGTGTTCCTTGTGCGGTGAGATCACGAACGCCGGCACGTGTGCCGATGGCAAGGGTTTCACCGCGGTTGATGGAAGCAAGTCCGGTCTCGAGTAAATATTTGGCATAAACACGAATGCCGTTGCCACACATCTCAGAGAGAGAACCATCTGAGTTGTAGTAGTCCATAAACCACTCGGCAGCAGAATCTTCTGCGAGCGCGGCCGCCCCAGCAGGATCCACAACGACCTGGCCTGGTTCGTGCTTGCGGTTGAGCTTGCTGCTCTTGACCGCTCGAATGACGCCGTCTGCACCAATTCCGAAGTGACGGTCACACAGTGCCGCTATCTGGCTTGGGGTGAGCGGAAGTTCACCTTCAGGGTCGCTATAAAGCACGAAATCGTTCCCGGTTCCGTGACCTTTGGTGAAGTGCAGCGAGATAGCCATGTCTCCAGCTTAAAGGCTTAGCTGGGAGATCACCTGAGAGACGTTGTCTCGATGCCCCGCTGGAAGCCAGGTGAGATCTGCATACCGCTTAAACCAGCTCACCTGACGCCGTGCATAGCGTCGAGTTATTGCCTGAGTTTCCTCAATTGCCTCGGCTTCAGTCATCTCACCTGAGAGCTCAGCCAATGCCTGCGCATAACCGATTGCCCTGCGGGCAGTGATGCCCTGTTCAATACCTTGAGGAATCAGGCCCTGAACTTCTTCAAGAAGTCCGTCGTGCCACATCTTTTCAACGCGGCGGTCTAGCCGCTCAACAAGCACCTCGCGCTCTTCAGCGAGGCCAACGATGACTGTGGGTTTCCAATACACAGCTTCTTCGGGCAATGTTCCCAGCCCCGCTGTGCTGCCGGTCACTTCAAGAACTTCCAAAGCTCGAACGACCCGCCTCGAGTTTTGCTGATCGATGCGTTCGGCAGCTTCGGGAGCGAGCTCCTTGAGGCGTTGAAAGAGAACGCCTGGTCCCAGCTCTTCCATTTCCTTTTCAAGTCGCTCACGGATGACATCGTCATGACCAGGAAATTCAAAATCGAAGAGAACGCTGCTGGCATACAGCCCGGATCCCCCCACCAAGATAGCGAGGTGTCCGCGGTCATTGATTTCTGAAATCACAGCACGTGCCTGAGCCTGGTAGTCAGCAACAGCGGCTTCATCGGTGACGCGCAGCACATCAAACATGTGGTGAGGAATTCCTCGACGCTCTGCAACAGGTAGCTTGGCGGTGCCAACATCCATCCCCGCATAGAGCTGCATGGCATCGGCGTTGACGATTTCAACGCCATGTCCTTGGGCAATCAGAGCTTCTGCAATATCTAAGGACAGGTCCGACTTTCCTGTCCCCGTCGCTCCCACGATCGCGAGGATCTGGGTTTTCTCGCTCACGCTAGCGCTGTCCGTCGTCGAGGTCGTAGATCGGGGCGGTCGAAACCCGCAAGCTGGGCATACCTAATCCCACAACAGGTATCGAGGTGGAACCCAGGTTCTTCGCTCCCCCTGTACTAGGAACACCGCAGCTATCAGCCTGTTCGCGATCCCAGGCATCTCCGGCAATGGTGCGGCGAATCTTCAGCGGTGCACCTGTGGGGTCATCTGCGAGCAGGTGGAACGGTGCTGCTTCCGTGATGGTTACCGTCACAATGTCACCCGGACGTGGTGTTTCACTTCCCGGTGTCACTTCAAAGTGAACCAGACGAGAATCTTCTGCACGGCCGCTCATGCGCTCAGTTGCGCTGTCCTTGCGGCCTTCACCGTTGGCAACCAGTACATGAACTTCACGGCCAATTTGTGCCTTGTTTTCCTGCCACGCAATGTCGTTCTGGAACTTGAGGAGACGCTCATAGCGCTCCTGAACGACTGCCTTGGGGATTTGGTTATCCATTTCCGCAGCAGGTGTTCCAGGTCGCTTGGAGTACTGGAAAGTGAAGGCAGTTGCGAAGCGAGCTTCCGCAACAACTCGCATGGTTTCTTCGAAGTCTTCTTCTGTTTCGCCAGGGAATCCCACAATGATGTCGGTGCTGATTGCTGCATGCGGCATTGCTTCCCGAACACGCTGGAGAATTCCTAAGAACTTCTCGCTGCGGTAGCTGCGACGCATGGCCTTGAGCACGCTGTCTGAACCTGATTGCAGTGGCATGTGGAGCTGAGGCATGACATTGTGTGTTTCTGCCATGGCTGCGATGACATCATCCGTGAACGCAGCAGGGTGTGGGCTTGTGAAGCGCACACGCTCCAGGCCTTCGATCTCACCACAAGCGCGCAGAAGCTTGGCAAATGCACCCTTATCGCCGAACTCAACACCGTAGGTGTTGACGTTCTGGCCCAGCAAAGTAACTTCAATGGCGCCCTGGTCAACAAGTGCCTTAACTTCGTTGAGCACTTCGCCAGGGCGACGATCGCGTTCTTTACCGCGCAGGCTGGGAACGATGCAGAACGTGCAGGTGTTGTTGCATCCCACCGAGATGGACACCCAACCGGAATAGGTCGAATCACGCTTAGTGGGAAGAGTAGAAGGGAAAGTTTCCAAAGACTCGAGGATTTCAATCTCTGCCTTGTGGTTGTGGCGAGAACGTTCGAGCAAGCTCGGCAAAGAACCCATGTTGTGGGTTCCAAACACCACATCAACCCAAGGAGCTTTCTTCAATAGAAGTGCTTGATCTTTCTGAGCGAGACAGCCACCCACAGCAATCTGCAGATCCTTGTGCTTTTCTTTCACTCGCGCGAGGTGACCGAGGTTTCCGTAGAGCTTGTTATCGGCATTTTCACGAACAGCACAGGTGTTGATCACAACAACATCTGGTTGAGCAGAACTCGCACTGCGCTTCATGTCGGGATCTAGTTCCGCCTCAGAGGCGAACTCAAACTTCACATAGCCAGCAGCTTCCATGGCTCCAGCTAGACGTTCACTGTCGTGAACGTTCATTTGGCACCCAAAAGTGCGCACTTCATAGGTACGCTGACGCCCAGTTTCATCCACTGCCGCAGAGGATGCGGGGATGAGTGTGGGGGCTTCACTTGGGCTGGTCATAACCCCATAAGTTTACGCGCCGAAAGGCACCGATTATTTCGGTGCGTTGGGACCCATGTAATGAGACCACAATCCAGCAAGTGCCCATAAAACGCCGACATAGCCAGCGGCATAACTCGCGAACATCCATGGTGTGGAGACGCCTGCGGGAAGTACTGCTGAAATAACGCCCAACACGAAACACAGGCTTGCACAAATGATGACGGCGAGAACATTCATTTTCTTGGTGCGAGCACGGGCCGCAATCTGCTTTTCCGTCAAAGGTTTGGCAGGTTTCTGCTCTTCTGCGGGTTCTACGTCAAACATGTTGAGTGCACTACTTTCTGCGGCGATAGCCCCATGTGATGTACGCAATGATCACCAGCAAAGCTGCAGCAATTGCGTAGGGGCTGTTGAGGAAGTCATTGAGCACGGACTTAGCCTAATTCCTCGACGCAAGCGCCTCTCTGCACGCCTCGCGGACAGTTTGACCCGAATATCCACGACGAGAAAGAAAACCCACCAGACGGCGTTCTGCGGTCGCATCATCGAGCTTGCTGAACTGGCGCACGCGTTGCAGAGCAAGCTCCGTTGCTTTCGAAAGTTCGTTGTCTTCGTCGATTGCCTCGAGCGCTTCATCCACAGCTGACGAGGAAATACCTCGTTGTCGAAGCTCTCTCGCAATGACGCTCTTACTCTTGCCCTTGCGCTCACTGAGTCGAGACACCAGTTCCCGAGCTAAGCGTTCATCATTGAGGTAATTCAGTCGCTCAAACTTGGCCACAAGTTCAGCAGCATCGCCTTCGGCTGCATCTTTGGAACGCAACCATGTCATTACTTCGTGCACCGACATATCGTGGGTGTGGAGTTTCCGTAAAAGTGTCTGCTCGAGTGCATCAAGATCCAGCGCCGCCACTGATTCTTCTTCATCCTCAACAACGTCTTCCACCTCGGTGAACATGACACGGCTCAGTCGCTGGACTCCGGCAGGAACTTCTGCAGCATCCCCTACTGCCTCGCCTGATATTTCAGGCGAGGCAGCGATGGGACTGCTTTCTGGATCAACCCAGGGCAGAAAAGTGACGTTCGTCACGAAGCTCAGGCTCCCTTACGAACCTCTTCAACTGCCTCGAAGTCTGGTTCGACCTCTACAGCAGTTGCAGCAGCTTCAATGGCAGCAGCTTCAGCTGCTGCGGCACCCACACCGAGCTT
>NZ_JAVWTF010000072.1:0-4889 GCF_036667855.1 Aurantimicrobium sp.
TGACTACCGGACCCAATCCCTTGCAAACTTAGAAACGGCTCCCTATTAGAACTCCAACTTTTGGGGTTCAGTTCAATGCGGGGGTTTTCTTCATGAAGACTCGTTCATTAGTGCTGCAGTTCGCGAGCCATTTCTTCGGTACTCGCCGGACGCTTCAAAATGACGGCAATAGCAATCAAGCCCAACGATGCAATGGCACCGATGAGGAATGCTGATCGCATACCGCCTGCGAGTGCTTCAACATCTGTTGCGCCGCCGTCACGAAGACCAGCAGAGATGATGGTCATCACGGTCACAAAGAGAGCAGTACCTGCTGCACCTGCAAGCTGCTGCAATGTTCCGATCGTGGCACTGGCATAGCTATAGAGCTGTGGAGGAACTGAACTGAGAGACAACGCAAACAGGGGAGTGAACAGGAACGCTAAGCCCACGCTCAAGAGCGAGTAGCTGCCAAAGACGAACCATATTGAAGTTTGCGTTCCAAATGTGGTCATGGTCCAGAACGCAACGCTGACGGCGACCGCTCCAGGAATGAGCAGTCGTTGTGGTCCGTGCTTGTCATACATGCGACCCACGACAGGTCCCAACAGGCCCATGGCCAGGCCACCAGGCAACATCATGAGGCCCGTAGTGAGAGGTTCGACGCCCAGCACGTTTTGCATGTAGATCGGAATAAGGATTCCGGCACCAAAAAGGATCAGCATGCCGATACCCATAATGCCCATTGCTTCTGTGAAGGAACGTGAGCGGAAAGTGCGAAGGTCAAGAAGTGCAGAATCTGTCTTCTGAAGGCGTGACTGACGTTGTAGGAACAGAGCAAAGAAAACGACGCCAATACCCAGTGGAATCCACGGCGACACAGCAGCAACACCGCGTGCGGCATCTGCAAAGGAGCTGAGTCCATAGATCAGACCTGAGAACGCAAACGCGCTCAAGATGACGGAGAGGACATCGATAGGAATCTTGCGAGGCTCTTGACTGTTGGAAATGCGGATGGTTCCGATGATCAAGGTCACAACACCGATGGGGAGCATGATCCAGAACAGCCAGCGCCAGTCCAAGACGCTGAGGACAAGACCTGAAAAAGCTGGACCAAGTGCAGGTGCTGCGGAGAGCACCAGAGAAATATTTCCGTTGATACGTCCACGCAGGTGTTCAGGAACCAGAACCATGACTGTGGTCATGAGCAACGGCATCATGATTGCCGTTCCGCTTGCTTGCAGAATTCGTCCAATAAGCAAGAACAAGAAATCTTGCGAAAGTGCAGCAACAAGTGTTCCCGTGGTGAAGAACGTCATCGCGGCGATATACATCGGCTTGGTACTAAATCGCTGCAGTAAGAAACCGGTGGTGGGGATGATGACGGCCATGGTGAGCATGTAGGCAGTGTTCAGCCACTGACCAGTACTTGGTTGGATGTTCAGCTGCTTCATAATCTGGGGAAGAGCTACACCCAGTGCCGTCTCGTTGAGGAAGACGACAAATGTCGACACCATGATGACGCCAAGAATGACCTTGTGTCTGGGGTCTAGTTTGTCGGAAACAGTAGGTGATTCCGAAGTAGACATTGTTACAGCGTAGCGACCCAATTGAGAACGAGTTGCGCAATCACGGCTTCAATGAGGTAGCTCACCAACACAATGATTGCGACCCAGCTGAGCAATGTTGTTCCGAGCTTCTGTGCCTTAGAGCCCCAGATACCGTGCTTCATGTTCCAGAAGGTCACTACCCAGAACAAAGGAATAGTTGCAGACCAGGTCACCATGCACCAGGGGCACAGAGTTCCAAGGACAAAGACAGACTGGCTGAACAGCCAGATCACAAAGGCAAGTGCGAAGGCAGCACCTATGTTTAAGCCACGCCAAAACCAGTTCGCGTAACGCGCGCCAGCAAGCATGCTCACACCAATGGTGATCACAACAGACCACGCCATCAGGCCAATGATGGGGTTGGGGAAACCGAGTAGTGACCCCTGCCATGAACCAAGATTCTTTCCACACTGCACGATGACGCTGAAGTCGCAAGATGCTGCTTCTTCGGGGTGCAGCAACTTGTGAATCTTTTCCAGGGTCAATGCGAAGGCAGCTGTGAGGCCAACGAAACCCGCAATGATGAGAAATACAGGGTAGCCAACCGGGCGCTTTGAGTCTGTAGAAGTGATGCTCACCTACTCATTATTGTCCTGTGTGGGAATATTACGTTCAGGAACCACACAGGTGAGTGAAACCTGACATACTGGTATCAGTGCGAAGGCAACGTTCTCGCGCGACGTGACAAACAAGACTTTGCATAACAACGGTTATGCGCACGGGAGATCACCGCGATCGCCCGCCACAGTTCCAGAGCTACATGCCGGATTCCGTGGGAAGACATAAAGATTTATAGCCAGAATTCTTCGGAATTCTGCAAACGAGAATAGTTACATCCCCGTGACGCGGTGACGCAGGGGGTAACGGGGAGTACACCACTGATGGTGAATAACACCGAGAACGACGACAACGTTGTTGAAGAATTTGTGACCGAAGTAGTTTCTGAGGCCGTTGAGGTAGCTGAAGAGATTGTCGCTGAAGCCGTCGAGGTTGCCGAAGCAATAGTCGCTCAGGCAGAAGAAGTGGCGACGGAGATTGTCACTGAGGCAGAAGTAGAAGCGGCAGTTATCGAGGTAGCGGCCGAAGTACTCGCTGAAGCCGTCGTGGAAGCAGCCATTGTTGAGGCCCCCGTTGTCGAGAAGGTTGAATACCCCACCTTCGAAGCTAAAGAAGTAACCGACATCTTTTTCTTTGCTCCCAACCTTCCTGGTTCAGAGGACCGTGTTCCTTCTCGTGACGGCCGTGACCGTATGGAAGACCGTCGTCCCAACCGCAACAACCGACAGGAACGTGGCGCTTTTGGACAGGTAGAGGACGAAGGAAATGACGGGGGCACACTTCGTCGCCGCGTTCGTCAACGCCAGGGTGAAAACCGTGAGATTCAGGACGATTCGGGCAACACCGTCGTTCGAATTCGCACTCCACGAGCACCTGAACAAATCACCGAGCCTCAGCGCATCAAGGGCTCGACTCGACTTGAGGCAAAGAAGCAGCGCCGCCGTGATGGCCGTGATGCTGGTCGACGTCGCACAGTTGTCACTGAGAGTGAGTTCCTCGCTCGTCGTGAAGCCGTCGATCGCGCCATGATCGTTCGTGAAAAAGAAGATCGCGTACAGATTGGTGTGCTCGAGGACAACGTCCTCGTGGAGCACTATGTCGCTCGCGCTTCTGAAGCCAGCCTGATTGGAAACGTCTACCTCGGTAAGGTGCAGAACGTTCTTCCTTCGATGGAAGCCGCATTCGTTGACATTGGCCGTGGCCGTAACGCAGTCCTTTACTCAGGTGAGGTTGACTGGGATTCGGTCGAAACGGGAAACCAGCCACGCAAGATTGAGAATGCCCTCAAGCCCGGTGACAAGGTTCTCGTTCAGGTCACCAAGGATCCCGTAGGTCAAAAGGGTGCACGTCTGACCTCTCAGGTTTCACTTCCAGGTCGCTACTTGGTTTATGTACCCAACGGATCCATGAACGGCATCAGCCGTAAGCTGCCAGACACTGAGCGCACACGTCTCAAGCGCATCTTGAAGGAAGTTCTTCCCGAAAACGTAGGTGTTATTGTCCGCACCGCAGCCGAAGGTGCAACAGAAGAGCAACTCACCGTTGACGTTCAGCGACTAACCCAGCAGTGGGAAGAAATCTCGCGCAAGGCAGAGAATGATGCAGCTCCTGCCATCTTGCACAGTGAATCTGACCTGCTGATCAAGATTGTCCGTGATGTTTTCAATGAAGACTTCCACCGCATGATCATTCAGGGGGATATTGCCAAGGGCACCATCGAGAGTTACCTCAACCAAGTTGCTCCTGAGCTCCTTGAGCGTGTTTCTGCGTATGAAGGCACTCGTGATGCATTTGATGAGTACCGCATTACTGAGCAGATTGAAAAGGCTCTGGATCGCAAGGTCTGGCTGCCTTCAGGTGGATCACTGGTTATTGACCGCACTGAAGCTATGACCGTTGTGGACGTCAACACCGGCAAGTTTGTGGGTTCGGGCGGAAACCTCGAAGAAACCGTCACCAAGAACAACTTGGAAGCTGCAGAAGAAATCGTTCGCCAGCTCCGTCTGCGTGACATTGGTGGCATCATCGTTGTCGACTTCATCGATATGGTTCTTGAAACTAATCGTGATCTCGTGCACCGACGCCTAATCGAATGTCTTTCTCGTGACCGCACCAAGCACCAGGTTGCCGAAGTAACCTCCCTTGGTCTGGTCCAGATGACTCGAAAGAAGCTCGGACTTGGTCTACTTGAGACCTTCTCTGAGGCATGCCAGGTCTGTGCTGGACGCGGTGTCATTGTTCACCACGAACCCGTCACCCGCGCAGGTAACAACGGTGAATCCAACGCAGCAGAGCCACGTCGTCGTTCCAAGGGTCGTGGGGGAGACAAGCCAGTTGCTCCAGCAGTTGTTGCTCACCCCATTCCTGAAGGCGCCAAGAGTGCACTTGCGCAGATTGCAGCAAGCACCTTGGGTCACAGCACAGAAGACCATGTTGAGGCAGATTCTGCGGAAGAAGTTGTTGAAATCCTCGATATACCTGTTGTGAAGTCTGGTCGTGGCCGTAAGCCTCGTCTGTCAGCTGAAAATGCTGAAGTTATTCTCGAAAACGTTCTCGAAGCCCTACCTGAGCCCAAAGCAGCAGGTCAGGGTCGTGGACGTTCCCGTCGAGTTTCTACCGCAAATATCTCCACTGGTGAGGACCATGACGCCTCACTTGGTGAGGCATAAAGCGGTAGGGGAGTAATCCTGCTCACACGCCGGTCTTGTTGGTTTGACCACAGTGCGAGAAATGGCTATTCTT
>NZ_JAVWTF010000073.1:0-4856 GCF_036667855.1 Aurantimicrobium sp.
TGCCTAGTAAACAACTTCTTCGGGAAACCGAATACAGAAAACCCCCGCTCACTGAGCGGGGGTTTTCTTATGAAGTCTGTGACTTACGCGATCTTGGTGAACTGCAGCAGACCGTCTCCAGCAGGGGAGAGGGCAACCACGATGTTCTCCGACTCGGTTGCTTCGGTAAGTACGGTGCGGAAGCCGGCAATGATGCCTGCACGTTTGGCGGGGTTCGCAATGTCGCCGTCCTGCAGGATGTGAGGAACAAGCACGGTGCCTCCAACGCGAACCAAACGCAACGCGTGCTCCACGTTCTGCGCAACCTGTGCAGGGTCACCATCAACGAGCACGATGTCATAGCTGTTCTCGTTCATGCGAGGGAGAACATCCAGTGCCTTACCGGTGATCAAGCGCACGCGGCTTGCGGGGTAACCGGCCTCGGTGAAGAGCTCACGCGCCTGCTCGTGATACTCAAACTCAGGGTCAATCGAAGTCAGGGTGGCCTCTGGCGCACCAGCCAACAGCCACAGACCGGAAAGTCCCAGACCTGTGCCAATCTCAATGATGTTGGTGGCATTCGTTGCCGCAGCAACCAGTGCAAGCTGTGCTCCCACAGCGGGTGAAATCACGTTCACTCCGTGCTCAAGTGAAATGGCGCGGGCTTTAGCCTGGGTGCTCGACTCAACATCAAATTCGTTGAGGAACTTCCACGTTAGTTCGTTGTGTGTCACGTCAGTCTCCTTGCTTCCCAAGCGTAGAGCTTTCCCCGTGTTTAGGCGCGGTAGTCTCGTAGTGTGTTTGGTTTGACCTTCGAGAAATTACTCCTGATTGGAGTGATTGCTGTCTTCGTTATAGGTCCTGAACGCCTGCCTGCTTACTCGGCGAAATTTGGTCAATTAGTGCGCAAACTCAAAGAAATGAGCTCGGGTGCCAAAGACCGAATCAAAGAAGAACTCGGTGATGATTTCGACGAGGAAGAGTGGAAGAAACTCGACCCTCGCCAATATGACCCTCGACGCATCATTCGCGAGGCACTCCTTGATGATGCGCCAGTAAACAAAGCTCCAGTGGCAGCACCGGTTGTGAAGAAGCCTGTTATGCGTGACACGAATGCGTCCACGCCCTTTGATCTTGAATCGACGTAAAGGCTATAACTGAGTTCTTTCAGATTCTTTATCCGGAATAAATGCTAATTTCAGCCCTAACGCATGGGTGAGGCGAAAGAGTGTTGTCGCAGTTGGGTTCCCCACGCCACGTTCGATGCGACTTATCTCGGCTTGCTGAACATCAGCCAGCTTGGAAAGGGTGGGTTGAGTGAGCGATTGTGCTTTTCGGGCTGACTGAAGAGCCGCACCAAGCTCAGCTCGATCATTCATTTCTTTCTGGAAATCTGCAGAAATAGCGTTGTAGATATTCCAGTCATCTTCTGACCAAGACTTACGGATGTCCCTCATGAAGTCTTCGTAGGGAATGGTTTTTTGATTCTTTGCCATGTCAGTAATTATGTGATTAAACACTTTTTATTTCAACCCTTCCTTCCATTCATTATGAAGTTTCCGTGCTGCACGTATCTCGCGTTGTTGCCTTTTGGCAGAGGGGTCGCGTTGTTTGTCATATCCATGATGAAGAACCACAATCTTGTCTCCATGGAATGTGCAGAATATGCGGATGAGGACTGGAGAGTTTCTTGAGTCGGTACGAGACATGAGCGAAGTCTCGTTTGTCGAGTTTTCAATTGCAAGAAGTGATTTCCTTATTCGGAATTCATACAAACCGCCACCGAGTGGCTTCCCCCACTCGCCTGAACAAATCCCGATTCCTTCAACACTCAAAACATTCAATAGCGCAGAGTCGACAACTAATTGTTGATACTTGGAGAGGGATGAGTAAAACCTGCCATACGATCGACCAAAGATTTCTATAGTCCACCTGGACATCTGATATTCCTCTTAACGGAGCGCAACTTGAAAGCTCACGATACGAAGAACAGGTGGTTACGTGGAGCGGGAATACATAGCTGAGTGAGGCTGGCGCCTCAACTCAGCTTGTGGAGGACTAGTTCGCGCGATGACAACCCGCGAGGTGGTCATCCACTAAGCCAGCTGATTGCATCAGCGCATACATCGTGGTGGCTCCCACGAACTTAAAGCCGAGTTTCTTGAGGGCTTTGCTCAGTTGTTCCGACTCGGTCGTAACTGCAGGAACCTCAGCTAAGGTTTCATAGCGCGCCTGTTCGTCACCAGCACATGCATTGGCTCGCTGTCTGGAAATGGGCTGGAATGACCAAATCAGGTCGTGCAAGGCGCCAGGTGACTGAGCAAGGATCGACTGGGTGACCTTGGCATTCTCAATCGTCGCCACAATCTTGGCGCGATTGCGAATAATGCGCTCATCGAGCATCAAACGCTCCACGTCAGCATCGGAGTAGCTGGCAACTGTAGCGATGTCGAAGTTGGAGAAAGCTTCGCGGAAGCCAGGGCGGCGCTTGAGAATCGTGATCCAGCTGAGCCCTGCCTGAAAGGCTTCCAGAGAGAGCTTTTCAAAGAGCTTCTGGTCACCCAGGAGCTTCACGCCCCACTCTTCGTCGTGATAGCGCATGTATTCGGAGTCGGTGCCGACCCAGCCACAACGAGCGAGGCTGTCTTCGCCGATCTCGAGATCTTTGTAGGCCATTACCTGTAGGTAATGCCTTCGATGTCCAAGAGCTGAATCTTGGTGGAGACACCTGAACCACCGGAGTAGCCGGTGAGTTTGCTGTTGCCAGCAAGAATGCGATGGCAGGGAACAATGATCGGCACCGGGTTTGCGCCCACAGCACCTCCCACAGCACGAGCTGCCTTGGGATTGCCTGCACGGGCTGCCAGGTCACCGTACGAGGCATGACCGCCATAGGGGATGGCCAAGAGCTCATGCCAGATGGCCTGCTGGAATGGTGTTCCCACGAGCTTCACGGGAACGTCAAAGTCTTGTCTCTTGCCGGCGAAGTATTCACCAAGTTCCTTGGTTGCCTGCTTAATCACCTTGTCGGGAACACCTGGGCGACCGCCGTGTTGCAGGCGTCCGTGAGGAGAACCCTCCACGCCTTCAATGCTGAGAAAGGTGATGGCTTCGCCATCGCTGGTCAGCTCAATGCGACCAATAGGGGAGTCGATGGTGGCGAAGGTGGAGGTCATATTTACAAAGATAATGGGGCTACCACCGCATGCGGTAGCAGCCCCATTGGGATACTGACATCGAGTAGTGGCGACGAAACCCTACTGAGCCAGAGAGTTAGACGATCTTTGCGCCTTCCTTGAGGACACCCTCGAGGATTTCACGCATTTCAACGAATTCCTTGGGTCCGATGGTCAGCGGTGGAGCAAGCTGAACAACGGGGTCTCCGCGGTCATCTGCGCGGCAGAACAGGCCTGCATCGTAGAGAGCCTTGGAGAGGAAGCCACGGAGCAGACGCTCGGACTCGTCGTCGTTGAAGGTCTCCTTGGTGGCCTTGTCCTTGACGAGTTCGATTGCGAAGAAGTAACCGTCACCACGCACGTCACCGACGATGGGGATGTCGAGGAGCTTCTCCAGCTCAGCACGGAACAGTGGCGAGTTGGTGCGCACGTTCTCGTTGAGCTTTTCTTCTTCGAAGATGTTGAGGTTTTCCAGAGCAACAGCTGCTGACACGGGGTGACCGGCGAAGGTGTAACCGTGGGGGAAGTAGCTGGTTCCCTTGGAGAAGGGCTCATAGATCTTGTCAGAGATGATGGTTGCACCGATGGGGCTGTAACCACTGGTCATACCCTTGGCGCACGTGATCATATCGGGGACGTAGCCATACGCGTTGCAGGCAAACATTTCACCGATACGACCGAATGCACAAATAACCTCGTCCGAAACCATGAGGACGTCGTGCTTGTCGCAGATCTCGCGCACGCGCTCCATGTATCCGGGAGGTGGTGCGAACGCGCCACCGGAGTTCTGAACGGGCTCAAGGAAGACAGCTGCAACAGTGTCAGGACCTTCGAACTCAATCATTTCTTCGATGCGGTTTGCGGCCCACTGACCGAATGCGTAGAGGTCATCGGCGTGCTGTTCAGCACGGTAGAAGTTGGTGTTGGGCACGCGGAAGGTAGAAGGAACCAGAGGCTCGAACATTTCCTTCATCGCAGGGATACCCGTAATCGACAGGGCACCCTGAGGGGTTCCGTGATAGGCAACAGAGCGAGAGATCACCTTGTGCTTGGTGGGCTTGCCCATCTTCTTCCAGTACTGCTTAGCCAGCTTGAAAGCGGTTTCCACAGCTTCGCCACCACCGGTGGAGAAGAAGACCTTGTTGAGGTCACCTGGCGCGTAGTCAGCGAGGCGATCTGCGAGCTCAATGGCAGAAGGGTGAGCGTAAGACCAGATGGGGAAGTAAGCCAGTTCCTGAGCCTGCTTCGCTGCAGCCTCAGCCAAACGCTTGCGTCCGTGACCGGCGTTGACCACAAAGAGACCAGATAGACCATCGATGTAGTTCTTGCCCTGGATGTCGGTGATCATGTGGCCATCACCCTTGACGATGATAGGCACACCGTTTTCGTGCATTACCGACTGGCGTGTGAAGTGCATCCAGAGGTGGTCGTTGGCCTTCTTCTGGAGGTCATCATTGTTATAGGTCATGTGTATCGCGTCCTATCGCGTTCCCCAGTTATATAACTGTTTGTGCAGCTTGAGATAGACGAAGGTTTCGGTTGAAACAACGCCCTCAAGCTTGCGGATCTGTTCGTTGAGAAGATTGATGAGATCTTCGTCAGACTCACAGACAACTTCAGCCATGATGTCGAAAGACCCGGCGGTGAGCACCACGTAGTCGACGGCTTCTAATGCAGCCAGCTTGTCGGCGATGGCGCGGG
>NZ_JAVWTF010000074.1:0-4847 GCF_036667855.1 Aurantimicrobium sp.
GAACTATTTGGTTGCAAAGAAATACTCCCCAGAAATTGGATACTGATTAATCAGTCCAACTTTTGGGGAGCAGTTCACAGTGAGCGGGGGTTTTCTGTATTCGGTTTCCCGAAGAAGTTGTTTACTAGGCAGGAACTACCTTCGCCAATACGTCGTGAAGCTCCTTCGCCTCAGCGTCGTTGACGGAGACGACCAAACGGCCACCACCTTCGAGAGGTACGCGCACAATAATGAGGCGACCTTCCTTGACAGCCTCCATGGGACCGTCGCCGGTCCGTGGCTTCATTGCAGCCATTTAGGCCACCCCTTTCACTTACTTTGTGTACTTCTATTATCCCGTATTGTTTGGTGCCCAAAAACCACATGAAGGCCTCAAACCGCTTCGGAATCCGTTGTTTCGGACGCTTTTTAGGGCGGACTCCAGTCGTATCCATCGATACGCCAGCAGATCAAGAGCCAACCCCACTGCAAGACGATAAACAGCACCACCATGATGACGCGATAGACCTTGGACTTGGGCGCCGCAATGGCTCCCAAGACAGGAAAGAGCGGCGCGAGCAGACGGAATGTGCTCGACTGTGGGAAGAACACTGCCAGCAGATACAGCGCATAGCTGGCCAGCCAGAATCGAACATCCACGCCCAGCTTCTTCATCGCAGGGGTGAAGAGGAAGACAAAGAAACCCAGCACGAGAGCACCGAGCAGAATGTAGCCACCGAGTTCGGGATAACCAAAGCTTGTTGTCCACCACTGGGCAGCGTGAATCCAGGGGGTGAAAGGAATGAGTTCTTGGTAGCCAATGTAGGCAGAGCGCCAAGCCAGTTCAGTATCCAGATAGGCAGTGGGAACGCCAGTTACCCAACCAGCGATAAACATCCAGGCAAAACCCGCACCAGCAGAGATGAGTGCCACAGAAGCTAACAGCACTCGCTCACGCGTGGGGAAGCGAGAACGCTTCCGCTTGGCATAGCGATAAATCCAGTGCAGGCCAATCGCCAGTGCCACAGCCAACGCTCCTGGCCTGGTCAAAGACAACACAATGACCACCGGAATAACCCAGCCATAGAGTCTGCGCTGCATGAGCAAGATCACCAGAGCAATCAGGAACAGTTGCATCGACTCGGCATAGGCCAGCTGGAACAGCGGTGACACCGGGGAGACAGCGAACAGCACAATGGCAAAGAGTGCCTGCTGGGCAGGCACATGCTTGATCAGGACCTTGTAGAAGACCAGGGAAGCCGCCAGCGCAAACAGCACCGAGATGAGCACACCCGAGATGCTCCATGGCAAGCCCGTGATGACCATGAGTCCGCGCACAATAGCGGGATAGGCAGGCAAGAATGCCCACGCGTTCTCTCCGACGTGTCCGTCCTCTGTATAGGGAATCTCGTGCGGATACCCCGTCTCCGCAATGATGTTGTACCAGCGACCATCCCACATGGTGGAGAAATCCCAGAGGGAGGGCTGAGCACTCGTCCACGCATTTTCTGCCTGCTGGCCAGCTAACGCGAGCAGCATGACGGTAGACACCGCACGCCCTAACAGGAACACCAGAGTGACCTGAAGCCACCACGGCAGTCTAGTTTTTGTCATCCCCCGATAACCAGTTACTTGCTCAGCCAGCTACGCAGTGCGCGCTCGCACTCAAGAATCTGCGAGGTGAGCACACGCTCATCATCGGTGTGGGCCAGGGAAGGATCTCCGGGGCCAAAATTCACCGCAGGAATACCTAGTGCCGAGAATCGCGCCACATCTGTCCAGCCATATTTCGGCATGGGCTCAGCTCCAACGGCAGCAACAAAGTCCTGGGCCAGCGCTGCGGTCAAACCCGGACGAGCACCCTCGGCACTATCAGTGACAACAACCTCGAATCCGGCAAAGACTTCCTCCACATGAGCGAGTGCCTGGGCAACTGTCTTATCTGGCGCGAACCGGTAGTTCACGGTGAGCACTGCCTCATCAGGAATCACGTTGCCGGCAACGCCACCAGAAACCCCCACAGCACTGAGGCCCTCACGGTAGTCAAGACCATCCACGGTCACTGTGGCAGGTGAATACGCAGCTAATGCAGCAAGGGCAGGTGCAAGCTTGTGAATGGCGTTCTCGCCCTTCCAGGCGCGTGCAGAGTGTGCTCGCACGCCGTGCGTGCGCACCTCCACGCGCAGGGTGCCATTGCAGCCACCTTCGACGGTGGAATTGCTAGGTTCACCCAAGATGGCGAAGTCTGCCTGAAGAAGTTCTGGAGAAACGGCTGCCAGACGACCCAAGCCATTCAGTTCAGACGCAACCTCTTCGTTGTCGTACCAAATCCAGGTGATGTCATAGGCGGGCTCAGTGAGCTCTGCAGCCAGTTTCACTGCTACAGCCACACCGGCCTTCATGTCGACCGTGCCACGACCCCAGAGCCACTCGGCGCCTTCGTCTTCGCTCCAGCGAATAGGAAGGTTGTTGTTCACGGGAACAGTGTCAATGTGTCCGGCAATCACCACGCGCTGCGCACGACCCAGATTTGTCTTCGCAACCAGTGCATTGCCGTTACGAATGATCTCCAGGTGAGGTAAGCCAGTGAGCGCTGACTCAATCGCATCAGCGAGAGTTTGTTCGTTGCCTGAGACCGACTCGATGTTGCAGATATCGGCGGTGAGCTCCACGCTTGAGCGCGACAGGTCTAGCGAAGCGTGAGAGGACATAGGCCAAGTTTATCGCCGGTAATCTAGAGGCATGGTTTCTACGCAGACGAACACGCACGCTTGGGGCTATGGCCTGGCAACTATTGCCGGCGATGGCACCGTTCTCGACACCTGGTATCCCGCTCCTCAGCTGGGACAACTGCCTGCTGGTCGCGACAAGTGGATCGTTCCTGCCGAGATCGAAGACCTCGTAGGCGAAGACGCCCGCCGCAACGTCAAGCTCGAAGCTGTCACCATCGAGATCAACCTGTCAGAGCCTGCCAACGGCACATCTGATGCCTACCTGCGTCTCCACCTGCTCTCACATCTCCTGGTTCAGCCCAACACCATCAACCTCGATGGCATCTTTGGTCAGCTTCCCAATGTGGTGTGGACCAACGCAGGCCCCGTCCACCCCGATGATTTCACCGCGCTGCGCCCCCGCTTACTGCGTGCCGGCATTCAGGCTCAGGGAATCGACCGATTCCCTCGCCTGACCGACTACGTAACCCCAGACCGCGTGCGCATCGCGGATGCATCTCGTGTTCGCTTGGGTGCACACCTGGCTCCCGGAACCGTCATCATGCACGAGGGCTTTGTGAACTTCAACGCTGGCACCCTGGGCACCTCGATGGTGGAAGGCCGCATCTCTCAGGGTGTTGTCGTGGGCGACGGTTCAGATATCGGTGGTGGCGCTTCAATCATGGGCACCCTTTCCGGTGGTGGCACCGAGAAGGTCAAGATTGGTCAGCGTTCGCTCCTGGGGGCAAACTCCGGTATCGGTATCTCCATTGGAGATGACTGTGTTGTTGAAGCTGGTCTCTATGTCACTGCCGGCACCAAGGTGAACGTCATTGATGGCGAGAACACCACTGTACTCAAGGCCAAGGAACTCTCTGGCGTGAACAACCTGTTGTTCCGCCGAAACTCCCTCACCGGTGCCGTTGAGGTCACCTCACGCACGGGCGTGGGCATCGTGCTGAACTCAGCACTGCACTAAATAGTTCCAGCAGTTCTAGGGCTGAATGATGGTGACGCCAGGCTCTGTGCCGGTGCTCATCTTGGCGAGTGCTTCAGGCACGGCATCCAGCGGGATTCTGTGGGTGATGAACTGACCTGGGTCAATCACACCTGTAGCAATATCTGCCAACAGCTCTGGATAGGCAGCGGCTGCCATTCCGTGTGATCCCAGAACGCTGAGCTCTTTGGCAATCACCACATGCATCGGCACGGTTGCTTTGTCGCCGATCTTGGCGGGCAACAACAATCCGATCTGGACGTGACGACCCTGCACACGCAGGCTTTCCACTGCTGACTTCGCCGTGGGAATGCTTCCTAAGGCATCCACAGAAACGTCTACTCCCTCAGGAAAAACATTCTTGATTGCGACCACAACGTCGCCCTTAGCAGCGTTGAACACATGTGTTGCCCCAACCTGCGACGCAAGCTCCAAAGCCGCAGCATTCACATCAACCGCAACCACGGTTGCTCCCGATGCGGCGGCGATCATGATGGCGGCTAAACCAATTCCGCCGCAGCCGAACACAGCTACCGTTTCACCGGGTTGAACCTCGGCAACATGCTTGATAGCGCGATAGCTGGTGGCAAAACGGCACCCGAGGCTTGCAGCCACCTCAAATGAAACCTCATCAGGCAGCACAACAGCATTGAAGTCTGCGCGTGGGATCGCTACAAACTCGGCATAGGTGCCGGGGCCACTAAATCCAGGTTGCCACTGGTCAGGGCACACCTGCGCATTGCCACTTTCACACCAGGAACATTCACCGCAACCACAAACAAAGGGAAAGACAACGCGGTCCCCTACTTTCAGGTTGGTAACTCCTAAACCAACCTCGTGCACAACGCCAGCAAACTCATGCCCGGGAACGTGAGGAAAGACCGTGATGTCGGGATCATGACCCTGCCACGCATGCCAATCAGAGCGACATAGCCCTGCAGCTTTGACCTGAACAACAACGACACCAGCAGGCGCAGTGGGTGTATCCAGCTCTGCCACAACAAGTGGTTCACCAAACTTCTCGAACTGCACTGCTTTCATAGCCACCACACTACCTGCGACAAAAACAAGAAAGCCCCTCAGTGAACTGAACCCCAAAAGTTGGAGTTCTAATAGGGAGCCGTTTCTAAGTTTGCAAGGGATTGGGTCCGGTAGTCAAC
>NZ_JAVWTF010000075.1:0-4769 GCF_036667855.1 Aurantimicrobium sp.
GGAGCAAGAAAGCCTTGCCCTGAGCTGCCTGAGCGAGGCGATCACGCAGAGTGTCTACCTCACCGGCGAAAACGAGAGGTGGGTAGCTTGCCAAACGCTCAGAAGCGGACTTAACCGCTTCAGCGTTGGGCCACAGTGGCTGCTGCTTGATGGGAAGAGTGCGCCAATAGTCCAAACCCTCGATGACGGACTTGTCAGCGACGATGTTGGGCTCAATTTGGCTAGCCACGAAGGTACTCCCCTAGATGGTGATGATTATTGTCTCTGGAACTATTTCCTCACGAAATAGCAACCTCACAAGCTTATCTTGCGTTGACAGGGCGCTTTTCGCGCACGGAAGACGCATAGACGTCTTCATACTGCTGTCCTGACAGGCCAGCGAGTTCATAAATGATTTCGTCCGTCACAGCGCGGAGGATGAAACGATCACCCTCCATGCCCTGGAACCGTGAGAAATCTAAAGGCTCACCAATGATGATGCCGGGACGGCGCATCTTGGGCCATTTAGCACCAATGGGCATGACCTTTTCGGTGTCGATCATGGCAACAGGAACAACGGGAACACCCGACTCAAGAACCATGCGAGCGATTCCGGTACGACCACGGTAGAGCTTGCCATCAGGTGAACGGGTTCCTTCAGGATAAATACCCAGTACACGACCTTCGGCAAGTACACGAAGACCCGTGTTGAGGCTCGCTTCAGAGGCTTTTCCACCCGAACGGTCGATGGGCAACATACCCGTGCCCTTCATGAACCACTTGGTTGCCCAACCTTTGATGCCTTTTGTCGTGAAGTATTCACTCTTGGCAAGAAAAACCATGTCCCTGTCAATGCAAATAGGGAGAAAGACAGAGTCCACAAAGGAGAGGTGGTTACTGGCCAGGATGACAGCGCCCTGTTTGGGGATGTTGTCAGCGCCGGTCACCCACGGACGGAAGATGCCCTTGAGCAACGGTCCGGCGATGACGTTCTTCATCAGCCAATAAAACATAGCTTCAGCTTACCGTTAGAGCTTTTCTGCATGCTTGCGTGCCAGGTCAGCCGCCCCGACCACACCAGCATCATTGACAAGTTCAGCAATGCGAAACTCTGGCTCAGGGTGATAACCCTTTGCTGACACATTTGCCAAGAAAGAGTCGCGAATGGGCTTGAGAAGGTGCTCACCTGCAGCTGCGACTCCCCCGCCAATGACGTAGACCTGGGGGTCCAAGACAGCTGAGAGGCTCGCACAGGCAATGCCCATCCAATTTCCGAGAGTGCTCACTGCCCGCCAGGCAGCTTCATCACCGATTTCGAGAAGTTTTTTGCCTTGATCAGGATCTAACTCAGGGTTACCTGTTTCTTCACGTAGATAGCGCAGTAGTGCACGTCCGGAGCCATATGCTTCGATGCAGCCGCGTTGACCACATCCACATTCGAGTCCATTGGGTTCAACCCGCAAATGTCCAAGTTCTGCGCCTGCACCAAAGCCACCCGTAAAGAGCTCACCATTGGCAATAATGGCGCCGCCCACTCCCGTGCCAATCGTCAGCATGGTCATGTGGGTAAAAGATTTTCCTGCGCCAAATCGGTACTCAGCCCATCCGGCAGCATTCGCATCATTTTCGATGACGATTGGAAGATCAATTCGGGCTTCCAGCTTGTCTTTGAGGGGTTCATTGCGCCATGCGATGTTGGGGGCGTAATAAACCGTGGATTGTGCAGCATCAATGAAGCCAGCGGCAGCAACACCCGCTGCACGAACCGGGTTGCCAGCACTGAGTTCTTGAATCAGCCCAACAATGGCATCTTCCATTGCTTGAGCGCTCTGCGCAGGTGAAGGAACTTGGGTCTGGGAGATGATTTCGCCCAGATCATTAACCAACGCCCCCGCGATTTTGGTCCCCCCAATATCAATGCCAATCGAATACACAGGAAACTCCAAGAAAGAAGCTGGACGGAGGGAAAGGTGGGACTACTAAAGTGTAGTTAAGACAAAGGAGTTTTCCATGGCCTCGAGCATTATTCAGTTCGATACACCCGCACTCGTTCCCGCTGATCCTCAGGCCAACACAACTCAGGTACTCCTTGATCGGATCCGAGAAACCCCTAACGGAGCACTTTTCTCAATCCCTGTTGGTGATGGTTGGCAAGATGTCACCTCGACAGAGTTTTATAACCAAGTAGTGGCCCTTGCTAAGGGATTTATCGCGAGCGGTATCAAGCAAGGTGACCGCGTTGGCCTGATGTGTAAGACCCGCTACGAGTGGACACTCATTGACTTTGCCATGTGGTTTGCCGGCGCAGCCCTAGTCCCCATTTACGAAACCAGTGCACCCAGCCAGATTCAGTGGATTCTTGAAGACTCTGAAGCAGTCGCATTAATAGTGGAGACACCACAACATCTTGCACGTTTTGAAGAAATTCGCTCGGATGCTCCCTTCGTGCATTCAGTCTGGCAAATCGATGCGGGGGATCTCGAAGCTCTCGTTATTGCCGGTACTGGCATTTCAGATGATGAAGTAGAAGAACGTCGCTCGTCACTGCACGGCAGTGACCTTGCAACTTTGATTTACACCTCGGGTTCGACCGGCAAGCCCAAGGGCTGCGTGTTGACTCACTCCAACTTCTTGGAGCTTGCACGCAATGCCCGGGCTGCCGTCCCCGAGGTGGTTAACACCCAAGCTTCTACTCTGTTGTTTATTACAACCGCACACATCTTTGCCCGTTTCATTTCCATCCTCGCCATTGAAGGTGGCGTGAAAGTGGGCCACCAGGGCGATACGACTCAGTTGCTTCCTGCAATGCAGTCTTTCAAGCCTTCCTTCCTCTTGGCAGTTCCTCGTGTGTTTGAAAAGGTCTACAACTCAGCTGAACAAAAAGCGGAAGCTGGCGGTAAGGGAAACATCTTCCGCGCTGCAGCTAAGACTGCTATCGAATACTCCAAGGCTGAAATGGCGGGACATATCCCCCTCGGCCTCAAACTCAAGTTCGCCGTCATGGACAAGCTTGTGCTTTCCAAGCTACGAGCAGCTCTCGGAGGTCGCTGCACCTACGCCATTAGCGGTTCGGCTCCTTTGGGTGACCGCTTAGGTCACTTCTACCACGCACTGGGCCTCGTCGTTCTTGAAGGTTATGGCTTGACTGAAACAACAGCCCCCATCTCCATCAACTTGCCATCCAAATTCGTGATTGGAACAGTTGGTCCAGCTCTTCCTGGCTGCTCAGTTCGCTTGGGCGAGGATGGAGAGATTGAAGCCGCTGGAATTAACGTCTTCAAGGAGTATTGGAAGAACCCTCAGGCAACTGCTGAGACCTTCCACGATGGCTGGTTCAAGACAGGTGATATTGGTGAAATCGACAAGGACGGTTACATCACCATCACAGGTCGCAAGAAGGAAATTATCGTCACTGCAGGTGGCAAGAATGTCGCGCCCGCATTCCTGGAAGACCCCATCCGCGCGAATCCTGTGATCAGTCAGGTGGTCGCCGTGGGCGATGCAAAACCTTTCATCTCTGCACTCATCACGTTGGACCCAGAAATGTTGCCCATGTGGCTGACGAACAACAAAATGGATCCCACCATGACCATTGCTGAAGCAGCTAAAAATCCAGCAATCATTGCAGAGGTTCAGGCCGCAGTGGATCGAGCGAATGCCCGTGTCTCACGCGCTGAATCTATTCGCAAGTTCACCATCTTGCCCATCCAGTTCACTGAAGAATCAGGACACCTGACTCCGAAGATGAGCATCAAGCGCAATGTCATTGTGAAAGATTTCGCTAACGAAATCGAAGTGATGTATTCAGGAGCTTCTGGAGCAGTCGACTAGAACCAATCGCTTTCGCGCACTTGCCGCATAGCTTCTTTGCGGGTGGGTTGATCCAGTCGGTCGAGATAGACCAACCCATCTAGGTGGTCACATTCGTGCTGCAAGGCTTGGGCCATCAGGCCTTCACCTTCGAGTACGACTACATTGCCATTCAGGTCAATGCCTTCGACTTTGGCATAGGGGTAGCGAGGCGTCTTGAACCACAGACTGGGAACACTCAAGCAGCCCTCTTCAACGAGTTCAAGTTCACCACGGGTCTCCACAATGCGCGGATTGATGATGTAACCGATGTCACCGTGCACGTTGTAACTGAACGCACGTAGTCCCACACCAATTTGGGTAGCTGCGACACCGGCGCGTCCCGGAATCTTGACGGAATCAACGAGATCTTCAATAAGCGAACGGATCTTGTCATCGATGACGACAATCTCATCTGTTGGGGTCTTGAGAACAGGGTCCCCAAAGATGCGGATTGGACGTTCAGTCATTGGCTTGAGAAGGCTTAGAGACCATCAACCACGAGAGAAGCGAGCTGACGAGCTGCTTCCTGGGTCTCGGGCTTAAGCTTCTTGAAGTCGATGTAGGAACCAGCTGCAAGTATGGCATCGTAAGGAATACGCACTGTCTCGCGCACACGAGACTTGAAGTGATCTTCAATTTCGCGCAGTTTGATCAGGTTGGTGCCTTGTGTAGCGGTGTTGATAGCGACGATGGTGTTCTTGACCAGGTCGCCATAACCGTTGGATTCAAGCCAGGTCAGCGTCTCAGAAGCAAGACGAGCCTCATCGAAGGAACCACCAGAAACGATGACCAGGCCATCAGCGCGCTTGAGGGTTGCACCCATCACCGAGTGAATGATTCCGGTGCCACAGTCGGTGAGTGCGATCGAATAGTAGCGACTAGCAAGATCGGCAACGATGTTGTAATCGTTGGCACCAAATGCTTCGGACAGGAATGGG
>NZ_JAVWTF010000076.1:0-4469 GCF_036667855.1 Aurantimicrobium sp.
TAAGACGGGAACTCTCACCCACGGCCAGCCCGTGTTGAGCAAAGTGATGGCGGCCCCTGGTATTGAGGAAGACGAGCTGGTGCGCTTGGCCGCTATTGCCGAGCAATACTCTGCCCACACCCTTGCCCACTCGATCGTGGTCGGTGCCCAGCAGCGTGGTCTCACTGTTGAACCCTGCACGGATGTCACCGAGACCACAGCTGCTGGTCTCACCGCCACCATCGACGGCAAGAAGGTCGTGGTGGGCAAATACAGCTTTATTGCTGAGCAAGATCCCAGCACGGTGAGAGTGGAGATCACTGCGGGTGAGCTCGCTGTCTATGTCGCCATTGACGGGGAGTTCGCCGGAGCATTACTGCTCCGTGACGAACTTCGTGCCGATGCCCCAGACACTCTGCAGTGGCTGTCTGCGCTCGGTGTTCGTCACACTCTCATGCTCACCGGTGACGGAAAGGTCACCGCCGAGCATGTTGCCCGGGAGTTGGGTGTGACCAACGTTCGCGCTGAATGTTTGCCGCTGGATAAAGTTCGCGCTGTGGAGGCGGTGACTGATCGTCCCGTGATGATGGTGGGTGATGGTGTTAACGATGCACCTGTGCTCGCGGCAGCCAATGTGGGTGTGGCTATGGGGGCTCGCGGTTCCACTGCGGCCAGTGAATCAGCTGATGTGGTCATTATGAAAGATGATCTTCACCGCGTTGCCCGCTCTATTGAAATTGGTCAGCAGACTATTCGGATTGCGTTGCAGAGCATCTGGATTGGTATTTCCCTGAGTTTGATCTTGATGGTCTTAGCTACCTTTGGACTCATTCCTGCTGTTGTGGGAGCCGGATTCCAGGAAGTGATCGATGTGATTGCGATTCTTAACGCGCTACGAGCTCTTGGAACTTCGCGTTGGCTTGTAAAGCTCCATCTGGCGCCACGGTCATTACAGCCACAGCAAAGTTCTGTGTGATCAGATCCAATGTTGCTTGTCCACCCGCAATGATTGCGGTGGCGAGCACGTCTGCGGTCATGATGTCATCGGCAATGACGGTGGCTTGAACAAACTCTTTGGTCGTTTCGGGACGTAGCCAGATGTGTTCCCCGCGCTCTGCCGATCCTGAAGTGGCCATGGCAGGGAACTCAGGGGTAAGCCGGATGGCGGCCAAGATGGTTCCGCGGTCTTCTGGTTCCACAATCCCGGTAATCCAGCCAGACTCTTCTGAAGATTGATCGCCTGACGTAGTGAGGTCACCTCCCACGTTGACGGAAAAGTTCACAAAGCCGGCGTCTCGCAGCAGCGTAGCTGCCGCATCGATCGCCACAGCTTTGATGGTTCCGGAAAGATCAATCACTCCATCAGGTCGATGGGGAGTGAAAGCGCCGTCCGTCTTTTCACGCCAGTCGAGAGAGCGCGCGTATTCACTGCGCATTTCCTCACTGGAGTCGGCCAGTGCGAGCTCACCGCGAGCAATTGTGGAGAGCTCAGAATCCTCGAGGTAGAGGCTAAAGAGTGCATTCAATCGAGAGAATTCATGCTCGATTTCGTTGAGCACTGCAATGGCACTGTCCTCGCGTGAGTGCTCGCCAAGTTCTGCATCCGCGATGCGAATACTGACCATGGTTCCCATGGTCTCGAACGAGTGCACTGCCATGATGAACGTGTTAGCCCGTGAATCCAGCTGCATCCAGTGCGGACTGCAATGACTGCATGTAGGACTGAGAGGTGTATGTCGCACCGCTGACGTTGGCAACCTGAGCACTTTGAGCGCTGAGGACTTCTTCACGCAAAATGGGGTTAGCGCGTGAACTGATCTGTTCAGACTTGCGGTCAGCAGTCTGTGTTTGAAGCACGATGACGTCTGAAATCTGTCCGCTCGAAATAACGACCTGAACCTGCTGTGCACCATAGCGGGTGTTGATAACCGCGCCGTCGTAGGTGCCATCTGCAGGGCCTGACGCAACAGGGGCAGTTGTGGTGGCCTGCGATGAGGTGTCCGTGGTGGCCGAGTTCGACGACGTCGAGGAGCTTGCACCAGCAGTTGTTCCCGAGGCTGCAGCCTGGCTCTGTGGGAGGGAAGACACGAGTGTTCCCACGCCTGCCTGCCAGCCGATGGCCACGATTGCTGCCGAACCAACTCCGGCTAAGAAAGCACTACCTGCGCGCATTAGAAATCAAACCTTTCAGCGTGGATCTGGTGATCCTTGAGTCCGAGACGCTTAGCGTCGCGGATGACGAGTTCGGTCCAGGGGGTTGGGCCACAGATGTAGAGATCAGATTCTTTGATCTTGGGAGCCAGAGTGAGGAGGGACTCTCCTTGACCATAGGCTTCCGCCGAGAGCCATGTGTTCACGCCTCGAGGACGGTGACCCACCAGCACGCGCAGAGAAGCAGACTTCTCAACACAGAGGTCGTATGTTTCCTGCCACAAGTAGACATCCTCAGCGTCGCTGCCGCGAAGAATCACTGTTGCTTCGTGGGGAGCGAGATCAGATGCCTCCAGCAGAGCGCGGATGGGCGTGATACCAATGCCGGCGCCGACAAACACGGCCTTGTTAGTGGTGCGTGCTTCTTCAGTGAAAAGTCCGTAGGGACCTTCGAAGCTGACACGGGTGCCGGGCTTGAGGGTCAGCAGCTTGCCACTTCCCTTACCCAGATCGCGCACGGTGATGCGCAGTGAGCGACCGTCAGGGTGTGCAGAAAGTGAGTAGGGGTGAGCATCCAGCCACATGTTGGGTGCCCAGAAGCGCCACTGGAAGAACTGGCCACCTTGAGCACGCAGTGCGTCGAGGTCGCGACCACTCATGGTCACCGAGACAACACCTGGAGCTTCCACCACAACTTGGCTCACGCGCAGGTCGTGACGCAGCGAGCTGGCCACAGGAATGATCACACGGAAGATGGTGATGGCGGCAAGCGAGCCAACATACAGCGCCATCCAGTACCAACGAGCCCAGGTTCCCTCAGCGAACATCATGCCCTGCGTGAACTGGTGGGGAAGGGCGAGCAGGATTGCAGCGTAAGAGAGCAGGTGCACGATGTACCAGAACTCGTAGGAGAGCTTCCTGCGCACAATCACTAGGGAGGTCACCACAACCGCAATTAACAGTCCGGTTGCGATGAATGCGATGGACATGTCTTGCTGGTTGGCAATCATGTCGATGGCCTCGGCGACAGGGTTGAGCCCCTGAGCAATGCCGTAGCCAATCATGAGCAGCAACATGTGAGCCAGGATCAAGTAGAGAACAGGCTTGCCCAGTTTGCGGTGCAAAGCCAGTGCCTTGTCGTGACCGAAGGTGCGGTCGATGATGGGGACTCGAGCGGCCAGCACGAGCATGATCAAAAGAAGATCAGAACCAATCAGGCCGGTCACAATGCCCAAGCCTGTGGCAACATCCTTGATGTTGATGAAGTAGGTAGCCCCGCCATCAGCAAGGAAGAGTGCGAGGACGATAGCGACCGAGAAGTAGACGATGGTCTCCAGCAGATCACCACGACGCAAGCGTGCCTTGTAGCCACGCTTGATAGCCGTGGCACGCTCAGAAGTAGCGTTTCCGCGGCGAGCGGGCTGAGGGGTTTTGTATGGTGCGGTCATGGTCATGAAATAAAACTGTCAGGTCTGTCTGGGGGAACCCTATGACGAACCTATGAATTACTTATGAAAGTAATGACCTATGGATGCAGCAGTTCTATTCCTGCATTTCGGAACTGGGCGATCTGTGTATCTGAAACGTTGCTGTCAGTAATTACGCCTTGAATCTCTTTTACATCGCAAACGTGACGGAGTGCGGTTTTTCCAAGCTTGTCGCTTGTTGCAAGAACAAATGCTGATTTGGAACGTTTGATCATAGCCAAGCGCGAGGCCACATCGTCTGTTGAGTAGTCGGTAATACCGTTTTCGGGATGTATTCCACCCGCGCTAATAAATGCAAAATCCGCGTTGTAATTGTCAATTTGAGCGATGGTATCCGGCCCGAAGGTCGTGTATTCCCCGGCACGAAGTTTGCCGCCGAGTATCTGAAGGTTTACGTGTTCGAGATTGCCGAGCAGGGATCCAATTATGAGGCTGCTCGTTATGAGAGTCCCGCTGAAGTTCTTCGGGATTGCTTGCGCAGCCGTTTCAATCGTTGTACCAACATCCAGGAACACAGCGTCGTCGTTGCCTAAAAGGGAAGCAGCAATCTCTGCGATTTCTTTTTTGCCCTTGAGGTTTGTTTTTGCGCGGCTTTCTCTATTTGGTTCTACCGCTCGTAACTCTTTTTCTAGTACAACGCCCCCATGAAGCCGGCGAATTTGTCCCGATTTTTCAAGTGCTTGGAGGTCTCTACGGATGGTTTCTCCCGAAACACCAAGCTCTATTGCAAGATCGGCAGGTCGGAGGAAATCATTTTCATTTGCAAATGAAAGTATGCGTTGGCGGCGCAGCTCAGCAGGCTCGTTAGAAACAGTCATTACATAGCTTTCTTGTTCTCTCTTGTTTAGGTTA
>NZ_JAVWTF010000077.1:0-4394 GCF_036667855.1 Aurantimicrobium sp.
GCTTGTTCTTGTACTCAGAGCTACTCTTAACATCAATGACGTAGTTGCCCTTGATATCTTCTCGCTTACTGAACTGCATGTTCCAAGCATAGAAGCGTCTAATCACCTTCTCAGTAACTTCGTCATCCCAATCCTGACTCTGGAAATCCAGCAGGGTGGTGGACGAATGTTGCATGATTAGCTGACCAGTTGCACTCTCCGTGTTCTGCGGACTGGACAAACCAGCGGCAGTGTTAGTGGTGGCACTCTCCTCCTCACCGAACTGCATAGCTAGATTAAGCACAGGCATGATCTGACCAATGACGTTGGTGGGGTTGAAGAACTGGATCGCTTCGTTAACAGTCTTGCTCGGATCAGTAAGATGCCACACCTTACCGGGCTGAAGATTCCAGTTACCATCCACAGGCTGAACATACTTCTTGTACATAGCAACCTGCGGACCAGAGGTCAGGGCTGCGTTGTCCAGAATCATGTGATAAGCCTGCGTAACAACACGCTGCGGATCTGCCAGCAGAAGCGGATGACCAAAGCCAAAGATGCTGCCCGGATCATTCTTCCATACAGACACAGCATACGGAGTTTCTGCGTAGCCCTCGATGTTAGCAATCTCCATACGGATGATCTTGCCAGCACACACCCACACTTCACCGAAGAACTCCATGACACCATCATCACTGTAGTCGCCCTCAATGCCCATGGCATTCAGTTCGTCGTAGGTGACAGGCCCATGGTATTCGAGCACGAGGTACTTCTTCTTCTTGTAGAGGTAGGGGTTGAGGTTCCACACATCTTCTTTAAGCGTAGAGATTTGAGCGTTGCATGCTTCCGGAGTAGAGTTGTCTCCACTGAGGATTGCAGCAATGGCGTCACCATCAAAGCCAGGGTGGGTTCTGTACTGCGACAGAGTGATGGGTGCCCAGCTATGGGATTCAATCACATCGTCACAATCCTTAAACTCCACGACAGACATATCAGGATAGAATCGCCACGGGGTTACATGAACAATGGTAGGGGTGTAGTCCGTGACAGGCTGGCTAATCCACACGCCACCTTCCTGAACATATTCCACAGTACGCTTGCCAGTATTCACCGGACCCTTTAGGATGCCAGTGCCGTAGATCACTCGATCTTCCATTGCCTTACGTGCGTGAGCCGCATAGTTACATGCGTCCAGCTGAGCCTCAATCTCCTTCTCCATCTGGATACAGGCGTAGCTCACAGCGTCACTCAGGTTGTTAGCCGGAGGGAAGATATCCCAGTTCTTTGCACCAGCTGCAAACTGCATCGAGTAGGATGTAGCAACAGCAGTGTCACACTTGGTACGAACAATGTTCGGTACAGGACGGGTATTCACCGCATCCTTTCTGAACGGATCATCCGGAAGGGCTCGACCATTAATGAGCGGCGAGTTGTACAGGTTACCTGCCTTAATCCACTCATGCTCTTTAACCACACGGTCGTTGGCTCGCCTGACAAAGTTGTCAGTAATCTTCTTGGCCAGCCCATCGAGGATTTCTATACGACGGGTGTCTTCAAGAGTAGCAAGCTGGGCAGCCTCTTCCGGAGTAAGATCCTCCTTGTTTCTCAGATCGTCTAGATTTAGATCAGACGTCATATCGAGTTGCACTATAGTTTACTCCTGTGAAAGTTTGGTCCTTCTTATTAGCAGCAATCTGTAGGTTGAGGATGACATAACGACCGGCATCCTGTGCGTGATCGTCTTCCTTAACAACCTTACCATTCTTGTCTCGACGGTAGATGAGATATTCCTTCAGCCAGTTCTGGCAGGTGGAGAACACCTTAAGCTTGCCGGAGGCGAGACGCTGGTTAATGAGGGAGATACCAGCTTCCACATCATTACGTGCAGCACGTATTTCCAGACCAAGATCAATGTACTGTCGCATCAACTGTGCACCATCACCCTGACTTCTACCACGAGAAGCAGGATCGATAACACCGGGAATCCAGTCACCTCTACTACGAATGTCGTGAGCATGCTTGGCAGGGAGTTCCTTACCAACGTAGTGCTCATCGTAGAAGTAGACAGTATCAGTGTTAGGATCAAGCGCTCCCCAAATGGCAGCAGTTCTATTCCAGCCCACGTCCATAGCAAACAGGCGAGGCCAGCTTTCAGGGATGGTGAACGGATCACACATAACCTTTTCCACCGGAGTGGTGAAGACGTTGCCGCTACCCATTGCAGGAGCACCGCTACGTCGTGCCTCTTTCATATGCTCAGGAGTATCTTCAAGCAGTCGAAGCTTGGTAGCCTCACTCAACCACGGAGCATCATCCCAACCAATCTGCAAGATTGCCTTGCTTTGACTCTGCCCAACCAAATGTTCCGTACCGTCGTCAATAGACAGGATGGGTTTGGCACCGAGCAGGAACGTAGCCTTGCGTGCAAAGTTAACCACCATAGGCGTAAGTCCTTGGAGCGGGGTAAAGGTCGCCACCATAATACCGTTAGTGGTAGCAGTTCGGATGTTACATTCGTTGTACACTTCAATCGGGCATTCTTCGTCGAGCCATACAAGATGGCGTGCCGTACCCATGAACGACTTCAGATCCTGCTGATAGTTCTTAAAGCCAAGGCGGCTCCAAGCACCCGTGCGGTGCTTAATCATGATAACGTCGATAGCTCCGGGAGTACCCTGCAAGCTAGCAGACTTACCAAGTGCACTGGCCGGAATCATGCCAGTTCCCCACTCGCCTTGCGGGCCGAGCAGTTCTGTCTGGATGGTATCTCGTACAGTACGCGCATCAGGGCCGACGGCCCACGCATCAATCGGATGTTCAAAGCGCCTACCCGCCCACCACGTCGGGTACTCACCGGTCAGGTGACATACAGTTTCGTAACAGCCCATAATGGATTTACCAGTACGGTTGCCAGATAGTGCAAGCCTTTCGTTAAAGTCAGCGCCAGCATCGAAGAACGCCTTATGCTTGGGCAGCGAAGCGATTGGATATTCACTATCCTCCGAGAACCATTTAGCTGTACCGCTCTGTACAGCGCCACTCTCAATCTTACGGAGGTGGGCTAGGATACGACGAAGCTTGGCAGGATTGACAGCTGCTTCGGAAGTGACAGAGAAGTTCTTGCGAACATCGTTAACAGCACCATCGCCGTAGTCACTCTTCATTAGTTCTTGAACCAGCCAGTCTTCACTGTCAATCATCGTCGCCTCCCATAATCTGACGGAATTGTGCCGGAGACTTGTTCTGGATACGAGCCATCGTATCTTGGATTTCCTTCTCAAGTTCAGCCGACTTCTGAGTGGATTCATTAGTTTCGAGAACGTCTACCCGGTCTCTCCAACCCAGTCTATTCTTCATCACCATGGCCCAAGTAGAACCTTGGAAACCCTTAGTGACGAGGTTGCGTCTAGCAACGTGGTGCCACCATGCCGCAGCTTTAGTGCGGCCAATGTCCACTACCTTTGCAAACCCGGAGTTCTCTTCATAGAGTTCCTTGAATCTCTTCTCTGGTAGATTGAGGAGAGCGGCGACCTCAACGTCGTCCGCCCCCTCGCTGTAGAGATTCAGGATCTTTTCGTGAAGAGTAGGTTCGTTACTCTGATGCTCCGACATAACCACCCTCGCCATCCGGACTCAGCCAGTTGGTTGCGTGCTCCGCTTCAGTGATGACAACGGCCAGCGGGAAGAGCTGAACACCACCCTCGCCAGTCGGGTTGACACCAACCAGCAGAGTGTCCAGCTTACCAGTGGCCTTGTTCTTGCAGATGGCCAAGCCAATCTGGTTGTTGAATGCACCACTCATAAAGGTATGGAACAGCTGTCGTACACCATCGTTCTTCTCATTGGCAAAGACCCATTCGGTCATGTTAATGCCAGTGGCTAGTTGAGCTTCCTGAACGTTACCCTCAGCCAGCTGAACCAGTTCCTTACTAATATCTTCACTCATTTGAATCTCCTTTGTTGATTAGTGGGTCTTGGCCCACTGCCATATGTATAGTTTAGATTACGGAGCCAGAATGTTGGCAGTACGGAGGGACGCCAACAGCGCATCAAACTCAGCCTTGGTCGGAGCTGCCACAGCATTCGGGACAGCAGCACCCTGGAACACCTTGCCCCTCACCGAAGTGGTTGCATTCGGAACAGCACTGGAGGCTTCAGCATCGCCAACAGCTGCGTCAAGCGCCTTGAGGAAACCTTCCAGATGCTGCGACGGGAGGTAGTTGTTCAGGGCAGTGACGACAGTGCGGACAGTATTATCAGACAGATTCGGGAACACCATTATTGTTTTCTCCTTAAGAGGTTTTAGTTACTTTGTGTTTGTCGCTAATGTCACCAGTGGCGAGGCGCGTTACAAGCTCAACAGCCCTACCTCCCACCTGTTTATACCACAGGCTCTTAACTAGATTGGCGGAAGC
>NZ_JAVWTF010000078.1:0-4393 GCF_036667855.1 Aurantimicrobium sp.
GCTGCCACCCCAACGGCGGCAGTTACTATTCCCGCACTCTGAGTGAGCAGCAGGTTGCTGCTCTGATGCCAGCTGCGCAGGAAGCATACCGCGCCCGTCTTCATCGGCATTCGCTGGAAAAGGGTGTTCGTCCGTGGGAGCTGGTGAACTGCACGGCTAACAACGATCCGAATGATATCTGGATCGGCATGGAATGGGAGACGGGTTTCAAAACCCTGAACGAATACCGTGCTGTCGTGGACTACATGTGGAAGTACCACAACAACTGGGCCATCGATGCTGAAGGTATCGGTGCACACTTCGGTGAGTTCACCTTCCCGCCGTGCAACCTGTCGGACTACCTCGAAGGTAAGTCGATGATGGATAGCGTCCGTAACTGGATGAAGAGTAAGGGCATCGTCACTCCCCGCAACTACGAGGAGATTACTCCCAACCATTACGACTACAGTGGAGACGCCACTGACAACTGGGGCTGTCACGTCAACATCAGTGTCCCGATGACTCGTGATAACAGGCTGGCGCATTTCACCATGAACCTGCTCGTGACCTACCTGAGCCGGGCGATGGAAGAAATGTCCGACGAGCAGCAACAGGAACTCTTCGGTCGCACCCCGTACGGATATGGTGGTCATCGCACCAACCCCGATGGCACTGAGCACTGGTGGGAATGGAAACTGTTCCGCACCCCAGTGAGCGACGAGGAAGTGGAGAACATCCGCAAGGTGGCAGGCCGTTTGGCTCTGCTGCTGGGTGAATACTCCACCAATCCGAAGAAGTATTTCGTCAACCTCATCAACCGTCGCGGCTACTACACTGCGAAGTATCTCGTGCCGACCGGTGACGAGCTGTTCAACTACCTGTCGGAGCGTTCGGAGCTGGTCACGGGTAAGCTCCACGATACTTCGGTCAACACGGATCGTGTCGATCCCTCTCTCTTCGCTTCTGTCAACTAAGGACTACCCATGTTCCTCATCCGTAAACAGCGTCCGTCTGCTGGTGCCACTGCTCTGCGTAATGCCATGCGTGAGGCAGGCCAGTCGGCCGGCTTCACCGAGAACGACAGCTTCCGTCAGCGCCATCTCATCCTGAACTGGGGTGGTGACAGTGATCCGGTCGCACCGAACAGTCGTGTCCTCAACTCGCAGGCTGCGCGTCGTGTCGCCATGAACAAGGTGACCACCTTCACTGCCCTGGCTACGGCGGGTGTGTCGATCCCGCAGTTCTTCACCAACGCGGAAGATGCAGCCACCTATCGTGGTGCCCTGCCTGCCCGCAACAATCCCATCATCCTCGCGCGCTCCACCGCAACTGGTGAGAGTGGCGCTGGCATCAACGTCATCCGCATGGGGGAGAACATCCCCGCAGGTATGCCGCTGTATGTCCAGTACGTCCGCAAGTATGCTGAGTACCGTGCGCACATCATCGCTGGTGAGTGTGTCATCGTGCAGCAGAAGCGTGCCCGTGAAGGTGAGGAGCGCACCGAAGATCAGCAGTTGATCCGCAACCATGCCAATGGCTGGGTGTTCGCCACCGAGAACGTGGATGACTACGCCACTGCTGTCGGTGCGCTGGGCGTGCTGGCTGCTGCTGCACTGTCGCTCGACGTTGCCGCCATCGATATCATCCGTGGCCGTGACAACCAGCTGTACGTGCTGGAAGCCAACACCAAGCCGGGTCTCGATAGTCCCACCGTACTGGCTGCTTACGTCAACAAGCTGACCAGTCTCCATCCGTAAGGAGTAGAGCATGAGAGAGTACGAAACTCCGAAGTTGCCAAAGGGTTTCTTCTTCCGTGTCAGCCAGCCAACCGATATCAGAGGCAAAGCTTACGACTGGTATTGGGTGCAGCTGAGACGTAAGCCACCGTGGTGGATGTGGTGGCTGGGATCGGATATGGTCACTAAGCTTTCCGCCTGCCGCACCAAGGAAAGCATCCATCTTACCATGAGGGAGCTGGCCGCCATGGTAGCCAAGGAAGTTAACCTCTCACCTCTGGTTGGCGACTACCCACCCAAGAAGCTTTAACGTTAAACAAGGAGCAGCTCGTGGCTGACGTTGTAAACTTTCCCAAGCGCTACACGTCCTATCGTGTAGCCTTCCTGCCTTTCAAAGACAGTCCGATCCTGCACTTCATGATGCAGTGTCCGTATGATAAGCTGGAAGAATTCCTGACCAAGCTGTTCTCCATGCCACCGGATGAAGCGTTCTACTATGAGGTTCATGGTATGCTCGCTGATGGTAAGGTGGATCTGGTGCGGGGTGATATCAGTGTTGATGCACCTCGCGGTCGCATGGCCGTGCGGCACTCAGGACTGGTGTTCCCCGGCTCGTCTCTCGCAGATGATATCGCTGCTGCATCTGCCCGGTACATCAACGAGGAACGTGAGAAGTTGACGGCAGGTGTCAAGCGCCGCAACTCCCTCACCAATCGTGGAGGTACGCCAGCATCGTCCACTCCATCCATCTCGCAGCAGGCTACGCTCGATCACATCGAGAGCTACAAGAACAGCCAGCCCACTGCTAGCTTGATGGACGCTGATGGTAAACCACGCTACCGGTGGGATGCACATAAGGCCCAGTACGTCGAGAAGGATACGGGCCGTGCCATAACTCAGACACAGTGGGCAGCGATGCGTGAGCAGCGTGAAGCTGCCAAGCTCAACCGCCCGCTGGCTGTGCTGCCTTCCGCCGAAGTTGTGGCGGAAGCTCTGAAGAAAATCGCCGACGAGACGAGCGATCCGCTCTCCGTCTTCCCTGTTGTACTAACCTCAATTGAAATCGAGGAGTTCAAATGAGCCTGATCGAAAGCATGGGCACCCGTTATTTCAGCGAGTGGTTCACCTCCGCTCTGTTCCTGTATGAAGACCGCCCATGTATGGTGAACGAGCTGCGTAGTGATGGCGTTGCGTGTACTCGCATCGACGCCCAGCGTGGTGCGCGTGACCAGTACGTCGTAGTACCGAGTGCCTTCTTCACTGGCTTCAAGGTGTTCGAGTACCCGCCGCTGGGTTACCGCCGTGTTGGTAACGTGGTGTACCACATCCATCGTACCCAGTCCGCTTATCGTGGACTGCGAGCCAACCTGCTGACGTTCGAGATGAGTCCGCTCTCGTACATGTTGCAGGCCAGTGAACGCACTGCCTCTGCTCTGGCTGGCATCACCACCAACCAGCGTCTGTGTCAGGTGATGAAGCCTGAGTATGACACCCGTGCGTCGCTCGATGCGCTGGTTGCTGGCACGCAGGTGGCCGTCGTTCCGAACGAAGACGTGTGCATCGAGCCTTCCATCAACGGTGAGGACTACGTGGTTCTCTATCGTGGTAAGGTGGTGGGCAGTATGAACCAGCGCAAGCAGTTCACCATCCCCAACGCAGTGGTTGCCACTGCTGTCAACAACGCATTCCGGGAGTAAGCAATGAACCTGACTGTCCTCGCCACGTTGTTCCGTGGCAATGGCGCTCGCACGCAAGCCCAGCAGAACGCAACTGGTCGGCATGCTGACCCCGGTCAGAAGATCGGCATCGAGTTTGAACTGGAAGACTGGTCCGGCTCCGCCCCTGAATCTGGCTGGGAAACCCACAGCGATGCGTCGCTGCGTAACGGCATCGAGTTCGTGTTCAATGGCCCGAAGTTTGGCCGCACCGCTGAGGGTGCGCTGGAACGTTTCCGTCAGGCAGCTGAAGCCTGCACGTTCACGGTGAGTGAGCGCACTTCCACCCACGTCCATCTGGATATGGGCGACGGCGCCACCATCGGTGACGCACGCAAGATGTTCCTGCTCACCTACCTGATCGAGCCGGCCATGTTCCGCATGGCTGACGAGAACCGCAAGTGGTGCAGCTACTGCCAGCCCCTCACTGACATGACGCAGGCTCGCATCAGTGGCATCCTTGCCTCTGACTCGGTGGATGGTTTCGTCTCCGCTGCAACTGGTGGTCGCCATCAGGATAAGTATTACGCCTTCAACATGAAGTCGTTGGCACGACACCAGACCATTGAGTTCCGCTACTTCCCCGGCTACCAGTCGATGGAGCAGGTGGATAAGTGGATCAACCTCACGATGGAAATCAAGAAGGCTGCACTGTCTGTCGAGTCCATCGAAGAACTGATGGCTGTTGCCATCGACCGTGATCGCTTCCGTGCGTGGCTGACCACTGCCATGCCCATGAGTGTGGCGAATGGTTTGCTCACCGTGCTCGACGAGTACGATGCGAACAAGCGTGCGCAGTATCTGAACGCCATCATGGCAACCAGTGATCTGCCCACTGCCGCCATGCACCAGCGGTTGCAGAATGTCCAGCCGGGTAGCGCAGCTGCCAAGATGCTGGATGCAATCTTCTCCATCCGCTTCGACGCTGAGTCCCAGCGTAGTGAAGCTCTGCGTCGTGTCCTC
>NZ_JAVWTF010000079.1:0-4361 GCF_036667855.1 Aurantimicrobium sp.
TGTCCTACAAAGTTGCGTTCAAATTGCCGCGCAATGCGGTGGACGGAGTGACCCTCAGGCATGAGTGGCTAGTACTTGTCTACGCCTTTGCCTGCGATATCGCCGGTGGTCTCGTATTCAGCAAGCTGCGCAATGCGACGCACGTGACGCTCATCACCGGAGAAAGGCTCAGCAATAAACGCATCAATGAAGCCCACTGCTTCTTCGAGGGTGTGTTGACGTGCACCGATAGAAATCACATTGGCATCGTTGTGCTGACGGGCGAGCTCTGCAGTGGAGATGCTCCACACCAGTGCGGCACGAATGCCCTTGACCTTGTTGGCAGCAATCTGCTCACCATTACCGGAACCGCCAAAGACGATGCCGAGAGCCTCAACACCAGCAGCCTGGTCAGCAGCGACAGCTGCTGCTGCATTGATGCAGAAGGCAGGGTAGTCATCAAGAGCGTCATATTCTTTCGGTCCGTGATCAACGACCTCGTGGCCTGCCTGAGCCAGGTGATCTTGAAGGAACTGACTGAATTCGAGTCCAGCGTGGTCTGTGGCGATATGAATGCGCATTCCTCGATTTTAGGGGCGACTGCGCCGGGTTAGGCTCTTAACTAAACCGCTGGAAGGAAAACACGTGTCCGGAGAGAACCTCACCCGCCTCGAAGCCATTGAACGTGCAGAAAACATTGCCGTGGAGAGCTACCAGGTAGACCTCGATCTCTTGCGTGGTGCTGAGGTGTTCGGTGCCACCACGACCGTGAACTTCTCGGCAACTCCCGGCTACTGCACCTTCATTGATGCAATCACCTCGAGCGTGCACAGCGTCACCCTCAACGGTGTTGAGCTTGACCCCGCACAGGTCTCTGACGGCACACGCATCCAGTTAGACAACCTCGATGCACACAACACCTTGACCGTGGTCGCTGAAGCGAAATACACAAACACCGGTGAAGGACTGCACCGCTTCGTTGACCCCGTCGATGGCGAGGTGTATCTCTACACCCAGTTCGAGGTTCCCGACTCGCGCCGCATGTTTGCCGTGTTTGAGCAGCCTGACCTCAAGGCAACCTTCCAGTTCACCATGACAGCACCCGAGAAGTGGGAAGTCACCAGCAACCAGCCCACACCAGCTCCTGTCAAGCACAGTAACGGCTCAGCAACCTGGAGTTTTGCACCCACTCCTCGTATCTCCAGCTACATCACCGCAATTGTTGCAGGCCCCTATGACGTGGTGCGCAGTGAACTCACCAGTGCAGATGGCCGAGTGATTCCTCTCGGAGTCTTCTGCCGTAAGTCACTGTCGGAATACATGGATGCCGACTACGTCTTTGAAAAGACTCGTCAAGGTTTCGAATACTTCGAATCGAAGTTCGACTACGCCTACCCCTTCGACAAATACGACCAGCTCTTTGTCCCTGAATTCAATGCAGGAGCGATGGAGAACGCAGGTTGCGTGACCTTCACTGAGGCCTACGTCTTCCGCTCCAAAGTCACCGATGCTATCCGCGAACGTCGCGTGGTCACCATCTTGCACGAGCTTGCTCACATGTGGTTTGGCGACCTGGTCACCATGCGCTGGTGGAATGACCTGTGGCTCAACGAAAGCTTCGCTGAATACGCCTCCACCTTGGCCACCGCCGAAGCCACCGAATGGCACGAAGCCTGGACCACCTTTGCCGTCATGGAGAAGAGCTGGGCATACCGCCAGGACCAGCTTCCTTCCACCCACCCGATCGTGGCCGATATTCCTGATCTCGATGCAGTGCGCGTGAACTTTGATGGCATCACCTATGCCAAGGGTGGTTCTGTGCTCAAGCAGCTCGGCGCCTGGGTTGGCCAGGAGCAGTTCCTGGCAGGTGTGGGTCAGTACTTCAAGAAGCACGCCTATGGCAACACCGAGCTCAAGGACCTCCTAGTTGAGCTGGAAGCCACCTCCGGTCGTGACCTGACCACCTGGTCCAAGCTGTGGCTAGAAACCGCAGGCGTGAACACGCTCCGCCCAGCACTGACAACCGATGCAGATGGCACCATCACTGCGTTCTCGATTGAGCAGACTGCACCAGCAGACTGGCCCACCATTCGGCCACACCGCATGGCGATTGGTTTCTATAACCTCAACGCCGGCAAGCTCGTGCGCGATCACCGCGTCGAGCTCGATGTTGATGGTGTGAGCACTGAGGTTCAAGAACTCGTGGGCCTCACACGTCCCGACCTGATCCTCATCAACGATGACGATCTTGCTTACGCCAAGATTCGTCTCGATGAGGCTTCGCTGCGCGTGGCAATTGCGAACCTCAAAGACATTGAAGACCCACTGGCACGTTCACTTGTGTGGGGTTCAGTGTGGGATTCCACCCGCGATGCAGAAACCGCAGGTCGTGACTTCATCGACTTAGTCCTCGGCAACATTGCAACCGAGACAGAGTCCACCGTGGTCCGCACCGTTCTGGGTCAACTCCTGCTGGTTGCTTCCAGCTATGTGGACCCTGCTACTCGCGAAGCACAGACTGCGCGCGTGGCAGATGCTCTGTGGACTCTCGCTAACGACGCAGTAGCAGGAAGCGACAACCAATTCCAGTTCCTGCGCAGCTTCGCCGCCCTGGCATCCACCGATGAGCACCTCGCCCACGTGAAGGAACTACGTGACGGAAAGATCAACTTGGGCGGGCTCGATATCGACACCGACCTCGGCTGGGAACTCCTGATTTCTCTTGCTGCTGGTGGTCACGCTACCGAGTCAGATATCGATGAATACCTTGGTGAAGACAACACCGCTACCAGCGCTCAGTCTGCAGCCCATGCGAAGGCAGCTTTGCCTTCGCATACTCAGAAGCAGACTGCCTGGAACTCGGTGTGGGTTGAAGACGACAAGCCCAACTTGATCGTGCGCGCAACAGGTCTCGGCTTCAACAAAGCACAAGACCTCGCTGTTCTCGAACCCTTCGTGAAGCAGTACTTCGACTCGATCGAGAAGATATGGGCAAGCCGCAGCTATGCCATCGCGGAGGAACTCGTCGAGAGCTACTACCCCGCTCCCCTAGCGAACGAAGCACTTGCACAGGCAACCCGTGACTACCTCGCGAAAAACAACCCACCTGCTCCCCTGCGTCGCTTGATTGTCGAAAACTTGGCCGGCACTGAGCGCACGCTCGCCGCTCAGGCTCGCGACAAGCAAGGATAGAAGTATGGACACCTTCTGGTCATGGGCAGCTGCGGTGTATCACGCAGCTGAAATCCCGTTCAACATTGCACTGATCATCATCGTTGCGGTCGTTCTCCGCAGCATTTTGCTTGCTGTCAGCGACCGCGTAATCAAGCGCCTGGTTTCTGACGCCCGCAAAAAGAATGGTGGCACTGCCGACCACACTGGCCCTGTTGGTGTTCCAGCAGCGGTGACGGCAAGCCGCCAGGTTCAGCGCACGAAGACCATGGGTACGGTGTTCCACAACTTCATCACCTGGACCATTGTCTGTGTTTCCTTTATTCAGGCACTTCAGGTTCTGGGTGTTTCTGTCACTGCGATTGTGGCAACGGCGGGTATTGGAACCGCAGCATTAGGTTTCGGTGCCCAGAACATCGTGAAGGACGTTCTCAACGGCATGTTTATGGTCTTCGAAGACCAGCTCGGTGTTGGAGACGTCGTTGACCTCGGACTGGCATCAGGAACCGTGGAGTCAGTAGGCCTGCGCATCACCACGTTGCGCGGTGACGATGGCACGATTTGGTTTGTGCGCAACGGTGAAATTGTGCGCGTAGGAAACAAGTCCTATGGCGACCCCAAGCGTTTCGCCGCGAAGACGAAGAAACCCAGTTCGGCCAAGAAAGCATGAGCGAAGAACTTCTCTCCTTCTACGACGAAGTAGGCGGTGAGCCTGTTTTTGCCAAGCTGGCACACGAGTTTTACAAGGGCGTAGCCAAAGACCCTGTGCTCAAACCTATGTATCCCGAGGAAGACTTAGGTCTTGCTGAGGAACGTCTCAAGCTCTTCCTGGAGCAGTACTGGGGTGGCCCCAGCACCTACAGCGACACACGAGGGCACCCCCGCCTGCGCATGCGACACATGCCCTACAAGATCAACCCCGATGCCAGGGATCGCTGGTTAGGCCATATGGGGCATGCCGTGGACACACTGAACTTGCCTCCGCTACAGCGTGAGACACTGCTCGAATACCTCGAGCGCGCTGCCTATGCCATGACTAATACCTTCGAGGACTAGCTACTTCACGAACTATTTCGTCAAGATGTGGCCGCGCTCGGTCGCGATGCGAGTCCAGGCACCTGAAGTTGTCACCTGACCTATACCGGTACCAAAGAAACCCAGTCCAAACCCGGCAAATGCAACACCGGCGGGAACAGTTCGAGGAATCTCAG
>NZ_JAVWTF010000080.1:0-263 GCF_036667855.1 Aurantimicrobium sp.
ACATACAAAGGCAATCCAAGAATGAGTTTCGCCGTAGCCAACCCAGCAATATTTCCTGCTAGATACAGCGGAACTTCAATGGCGAGACGCAGTGAAAACATTCCAACCCACAACGCTGTGACTCCCATGTAGACGCGCTTGTGGTGTCGATTCTGTCGCCATTTCGTTCCTTCGGACCGAACGAGGCCAACTACGACACCAATAAGCGGCCAGCCAACCAGGATCGAGAGCAAGAAGACAAGCCCATAAACACCATTGGTCAC
>NZ_JAVWTF010000080.1:273-4130 GCF_036667855.1 Aurantimicrobium sp.
TTTGACATCAATGCCAGCACTGCAGAAAGGACCACTCCAGCAAGGCCCACGAGTGCTTGGGTAGCTGCCTGGCGACGGATCAGGCGATACAGAGTGAAGAGAACAGAAGCACCAACAGAAATCCAAATGGCCAACCAAGGATTCAATGTGAAAGTGAATACGGCAACAAACAGTAGACCAGGAAGAACGGTCTCAACAATGCCCAGTGCCCCACCCATGGCATTCCAGAGTGGGTGTTTGCCATTGGTACTGCCACCAAGCTGTGAAGCTAGGCCCGCTACTCCTTGTTTCTCGCTCATGCGTTAACGCTGAGTGGGAGCAATGCCTGCAGCTTGCTCAGGAACCTTCAGTGGCATGAGTTCACGAGGAGGCATAGGCTGCTGACCGCGGACAACAACGATGTCTCTAAAGAGTTCAACTAAGCGGGCACCCTGTTCAGGGTTTGTTGCTGCTGGGCCAGCAATAACTCCACGCAGGAACCACCTGGGGCCATCCACACCGATAAAACGAACCTCTTGGAAAACCTGTTTGCCGTCCACGAGTGCGGGAACTTTGCACAACAGTTCAGGGCCCAACTCTGAAAGAGCATCTTCTACGAGGCCACCCTGAGTAGAAATCTGCTCGGTGAGCTGTGAACGCACTTCGTGCCACAGACCCTGGGAACGGGTAGATGCAAATGCCTGAACCTGAAGGGTAGATCCGAGGTAATCCATTGCTACAGCAACAACGCGTCCAGAACCTTCTTCAACTTCTAAGCGAAGATTGAGACCCTCGCGAGGGATGAGCTTGAGCGAACCCAGATCAACATAGGGCCTCACACCGCTGACCTCAGATTCGTCAAAGGGTCCGGTTGTTTCACGATCAGCCGGTGCGCTTTTAGCGTCTGAAATAGGACCTGACATATTTAGTTTCCTTTTCGTGCAGCGATTCCGGTAGAACCAAAACCTGATTCTCCGCGTTCACTTACTGGAAGTTTCTCAACAGGGATAAAACGTGCTTGCGTGACAGGCATCACGATGACCTGAGCGATACGGTCCCCCACTGCAATTTCAAATGGCTCCGAGAGGTCCGTGTTGAGAAGAGTCACTTTGAGCTCTCCTCGATAACCTGCATCAACAGTGCCGGGTGAGTTCACAATCGTAATTCCGTGCTTTGCAGCAAGGCCAGAACGGGGAACAACAAAGGCGACGTATCCATTTGGCAAGGCGATAGAAACTCCCGTACCCACGGTCGCTCTCTGTCCTGGAGCCAAAGTCAACGCCTCAGCGGAGGAAAGATCTGCCCCGGCATCACCAGGATGAGAGTAACTGGGAACGTTCTGAGCAGTGATGAGAACTTCAACTGTTTCGGCCACGTGTCGAGGTTAGTCCAAAAACAGTGGTCGAATAGATGTATGACGACGTTTCGTGAAGTTTTACGGCCTACCTGGTGGATGTATCTCATTGCTGCATTAATGATTCCCACGATCATCTTGGTCATGGCACCCATTAATTTCACCCTGGGCATTGTCTTGTCCATTGTTGTTTATGCGCTGATCGTCATACCTATGTTCGCGACATCACCGACCATCACGCTGACAGAAACAGAACTTCGTGTCGGAAAGGCACACATCAACCGTGAGTTCATTGGTGCCGTCAGTGCTTATTCAGGAACATACGCCGTAACAGCAAGAGGTCCTGAGCTGGATGCTCGTGCGTGGATCTTCCTGCGTGGGTGGATTAACCCTGTCGTGCGCGTGGATATTACCGACCCCAACGACCCCACACCATATTGGCTCTTTTCGACCAGGCGTCCAGAAGAACTAGTTGCCGCACTCCGTGCAGGCAGAAAAGCAAAATAGCAAAACAAAAGGGCCAGATTTTCATCCGGCCCTTTTGTCATAGAAAAAGATTTAGAAAGCGCATTCCTTGCAAACAGGTCCGAGCTTTTCCTCGTGATCAACCTGTGAGCGATGCTTAACCAGGAAGCAGCTCACGCAGGTGAACTCGTCATCCTGCGGTGGAAGTACGACTACGTCGAGTTCCATATCTGACAGATCAGCACCCGCGAGCTCGAAACCACCAGGGTTGTCAGCGTCTTCTGCATCAACAGCTCCGGAGAGCTTGTCGGGGACACGCTCTTTGAGCGCTTCGATCGACTCGGTGTCGTCGTTATCTGTTTTGCGGGGTGCGTCGTAGTCAGTTGCCATCTTGAAGATCCAATTCGTCACGTCACCGGCGTTGAAATGCTCCGGCGCCGACAGTTTGCCTCATTGAGCTCAGAAACACAAAAACCTGACTGGGCGTGTTGCCCGACAGGAGGAATTAGCTCGGCACGCGCACGCGCTACTGCCCAAGTGAGTCATTCCATGGAATTCTCTAAACAGCAGAATTTGGCCAAGGAGCACACTGTTATGCGCGAACTCAAAGTCACCGATGTCGATGGCGCTACCCTCGTTGTTTCTGACGATGAAGGAAACGAATTCCGCGTCCCCGTCGATGAGACGTCATTACGCCGCCTGCGTCACAGAAGCGCTCCCGAAGACGGACCACGCGTCTCCCCCAAAGACATCCAAGCTCACTTGCGTGCAGGTCTGTCGAATGAAGAAATTTCTGCTCTCACGGGAGCAACTTTGGACCTCATCCAACGATTCGAAACTCCCGTTCTTGCAGAGCGTGAATTCATCATTACTTCAGCATTGTCCGTTCCCACGCAGACCATGGTGGAAACGGAAACCGGAAACCTCAGTACCGCGTTTGGCACTGTTATTACCCAGCGCTTGCACGGTTTGAACGCAACCGCAGAGCGATGGGCAACCTGGAAGGAAGAATCAGGTTCTTGGGTTATCAAGCTGGAGTTCACAGCAAACGGGATTGAGCACGATGCGCGTTGGTCTTTTGAGCCCCGCAAGCGAACTCTCACTCCCGTCAATAGTGACGCGTCAACACTTTCTCAAAAGGGCGACCTGGGCACGGGACTCATTCCTAAGCTTCGCGCTGTGGGTGTTGATTCTGCTGACACCATTGTGGTCGAGCCGCTTCAAACTAGCGAACCCGTTGCAACCATCTCCGCAGTATCTGAACAAGTTCCTGCGGAAGCACCCGCTGCCGAACAAACTCGCGAACACAGCCCTACGGCCGATCTTCTCGAGGCTCTGCGCAAGCGTCGCAACGAACGCGAATCCACCCCAGCCTGGCTCAAGGACGAAGTCAGTGCGGCAACCGATTCACATGAGGTGGTTTCAGAAGACACCGTTGTTAGTGGCGCAACGGTCGAATTCGATGCAACCCTGAACTTTACAGAGCCTTTCGATATGTCTGTCTCTGAAGAAGCTCCAACGGTTGCTCCTTCAGAATCCAAGAATGATTCCAAGCAAATTGGCAAAAACGGACGCCCTGCAATGCCTTCATGGGATGACATTGTCTTCGGAACTCGTTCCGATGACGATCCTGCCTAACTAGCGTGAATATGCTCCGAGGCGAATACCGGGGATAGCGAGCTCAGTGGGTGATACCCCACCATGTTGACCAATCATGTTTCGGCCTTTCAAAGACGTGTCACGCTCGTCATAAAAGGCGACATCTTTTTTGGCAAGAACAAACACATCGCCCAAGCGAGGCAGTACATCAGAGTCGACGTCGCAATAAAGTCCGGCTGCTAAGACTTCTTCTTGAGTAAGAACCCAGGCAAGTTCCGACCAATCTTCACGCCAGGACGCCACTGCCTGAGCACGTTCCGCTTGTGAGGCATGCTCTGAAAAATAGAGCTGTACGCAGCGAGGTTCTCCCCCAACGTGGGCAATGTGCCTCATGTGGTCGACATCTAGTCCATACAGAAAATGTTGTGACTGTTTGACATCCAGCACACCGTGATCTGCT
>NZ_JAVWTF010000081.1:0-4102 GCF_036667855.1 Aurantimicrobium sp.
GGCCAACAAGGAAAGCCTCATTGTTGGTGGCACGTTGGTTACGGATTTGGCCAAGTCAGGTCAAATTGTGCCGGTTGACTCCGAACACTCCGCCATCGCACAGGCGCTGGTATCGGGCACCCATGCTGAGGTGCACAGGCTAGTTTTGACAGCATCTGGTGGGCCATTCCGTGGCCGTAGTCGTGAATCCCTTGTGAGTGTCACTCCGCAGGAAGCGCTGGCGCACCCTACGTGGGATATGGGCCTCGTCGTGACCACCAATTCATCCACGCTGGTGAACAAGGGTCTCGAAGTTATCGAAGCTCATCTCTTGTTCGATATTCCATTCGACCGAATTGACGTCACCGTTCACCCCCAGTCGATCGTGCACTCCATGGTCGAGTTCGTGGACGGGTCCACCATCGCGCAGGCATCTCCGCCAGATATGCGACTTCCCATCTCGCTCGGCCTTGATTGGCCACACCGCGTTGCCGGTGTGGGGGAGCCTTTGGACTGGACGAAGGCCCAGAGCTGGACATTTGAACCCCTCGACGAGGAAGCATTCCCTGCGGTGTGGCTTGCGAAGCAGGTTGGTACTGCCGGATCAACCTTCCCTGCCGTATTCAATGCTGCAAACGAGCAAGCCGTGATTGCATTCCACGCTGGAAAGATCGGGTACCTCGACATCCTCACCACGATTCAACGCGTGGTGGACGAGCACACTCCTGAATCGGGTGCGTTGACCCGCGAAGCAGTGCTGGAAGCGGAGAGCTGGGCACGTCGCCGTGCCGATGAAGTTATTGGTGGCTAGCCGTTTCTCGGTTGATTGTCAGATGGTCGGGTTAATCTTTTTCTAATGGATACTTTCTGGCTTTACGTTCTTGGCGTCGTCATCTTCGTGGTGGGTCTGGCGATCTCTATCGGCCTGCACGAAATCGGTCACTTGGTGCCCGCAAAGATCTTCGGCGTACGTGTGGCGCAGTACATGATCGGTTTCGGTCCGACTCTGTTTTCAAAGAAAGTCGGCGAAACCGAATATGGTGTGAAAGCCATTCCGCTCGGCGGCTACATCTCGATGGCAGGTATGTTCCCACCTGGCGATGAGCCCACGGAATCCAACAATAAAGTTCGTCGTCTTTTTGGCAAGCTCGTGCAAGATGCCCGCCAGGCCAGCGACGAATCCATGGTGGATCTCGATCCTTCGAGAGCGTTCTATCACCTACCTGTCTGGAAGCGCATCATCATTATGGTCGGCGGACCATTCATGAACTTGGTGCTGGCTTTTGTGCTTTTTGCCGTTTTGGTGATGGGTTACGGTCAACCCACCTCCACCACCACAGTTGCTGGTGTCACCGAATGCATCACAACCGATGGTGTGCCTCAGGAATGTGGAACAGATACCGTTCCTGCACCTGGCGCGGCAGCAGGGTTGCTCGCAGGTGACACAATCGTGGCGATCAATGGCGCTGAGGTTAACGATTGGACTTCTGGAACTGACATTATTCGTAACTCGGCAGGTCAGCCTCTCACAGTTACCGTGCTACGTGACGGGGTAGAGAAGAACCTCACTATTACCCCAGTAGCGGCACAACGCCCCCTTTATGATGCCCAAGGAAACCCCGTGCTTGATGGTGCCGGAAATCCAATAATTCAAGAAGTGGGATTTGTTGGCATAGCGCCCACGACAACCATGCAAACACAGCCAATCACAGCTGTGTTCCCCATGATGGGACAGAACCTTTCCAGCGTCACCCACATGATTCTGAACTTGCCCCAACGTATGGTCGACATCGGTGAAGCGGCATTCGGTGATGCCGAACGTGATCCCAATGGCCCGATTGGTGTTCTTGGAGTAGGACGAGTAGCCGGTGAAGTGGCAAGTACCGACTTGGTTGCGCCTGATGCAAAGGGTGCGACTCTGATCGGCATCCTTGCGTCGCTGAACATTGCTTTGTTTGTATTCAATATGGTGCCGCTACTGCCTTTGGATGGCGGCCACATCGCAGGTGCGCTGTATGAAGGTGTTCGTCGCCAGATTGCCAAGTGGCGCAAGCGTCCAGACCCAGGTCCTTTTGACACTGCCAAGCTGATGCCGCTCACCCTCTTAGTCGTGCTTGTGCTGGGCTCGATGAGTGCTCTGTTGCTTTATGCAGACATCTTCAAACCTGTCCGCATTTTTGGCTAAACAACTTCAACTGGGACGCGTAAGCTAAAGCCGTGCCAGCCGTGAATTTGGGAATGCCCAAGACCCCTGAAGTCCTTGCTCCTCGCCGTAAATCGCGCCAGATCAAGGTGGGTAAGGTGCTGGTCGGTGGCGATGCCCCCGTCAGCGTGCAGTCCATGTGCACCACCCCCACGACCAACATCAACGCAACCTTGCAGCAGATTGCTGAGCTGACCGCTTCTGGTTGTGACATTGTGCGTGTTGCCGTGCCCAGCCGTGATGACGCAGAAGCGTTGCCCATCATCGCGAAGAAGAGCCAGATTCCCGTTATCGCGGACATCCACTTCCAGCCCAACTATGTTTACGCAGCTATTGATGCGGGCTGTGCTGCGGTTCGTGTGAACCCCGGAAACATTCGTAAGTTTGACGACCAGGTCGGTGAGATCGCTCGCCGTGCTAAAGAAGCAGGCGTCAGCATCCGCATTGGTGTGAATGCAGGTTCTTTGGACCCTCGCCTTCTGGAAAAGTACGGCAAGGCAACCCCTGAGGCCCTTGTGGAGAGTGCTGTCTGGGAAGCCAGCCTGTTCGAAGAACACGACTTCCACGATTTCAAGATTTCGGTCAAGCACAACGACCCCATCGTGATGGTCAAGGCCTATCGTCAGCTCGCTGAACGCGGTGACTGGCCACTCCACCTGGGCGTGACCGAAGCCGGCCCCGCTTTCCAGGGAACAATCAAGTCCTCTACCGCTTTTGGCATCCTCCTTGGGGAGGGAATTGGTGACACCATCCGTGTTTCACTCTCTGCTCCACCTGCCGAAGAGGTCAAGGTTGGTCTTCAGATCCTGCAATCACTGAACCTGCGCGAACGCAAGCTTGAAATTGTGTCCTGCCCCAGCTGTGGCCGTGCACAGGTTGATGTTTACAAACTTGCGAACGATGTCACTGCTGGTCTTGAAGGAATGACTGTTCCACTTCGTGTTGCCGTCATGGGATGTGTCGTCAACGGTCCGGGTGAAGCACGAGATGCTGACCTGGGTGTCGCTTCAGGTAACGGTAAGGGCCAGATTTTCGTCAAGGGTGAAGTCGTCAAGACTGTTCCTGAGAGCGAAATTGTGGCAACCCTGATCGAGGAAGCTAACCGCTTGGCTGCTGAAATGCCTGCCAGCGAAGTGGGCACCGTTCAGGTCATTACGCCCTAATGGACGCTATCTTTACTGGGCCTTTCATCTTTTCGGCCATTTTCTTCTTGGTGCTCATTGGCATCGGAATCGTAATTTTCAGTCGCTTCAAATAAACCCCCTGGGGTATAGCCTTTAAAGGTGACCACAATGGACTACGGGGCAATACAACGGCGCTCTTTGCGCGTCCTCGCCACCGGTCAGGTTCTCGGTGGTCTCGGAATGGGTGCCGCGTTCTCTCTCGGCTCGTTGCTGACGGCCTCTGTTGGTGGTTCACCTGCATTCGCTGGACTATCCGCCACCATGTCGACGCTAGGTACGGCTCTCTTTGCTATTCCCCTTGCGCGTCTAGCTGGTCGGGTTGGACGACGTTTTGCCTTGGCAACCGGAGGTGCGATCGGCCTCGTTGGTGCGATCATGGTCATCGTTTCAGCTTCGCTGAACAACCTCCCGCTTCTACTTGCCAGCATGCTCACCCTCGGTGCTGGTGGTGCCGTGAACTTGCAAACCCGCTTCGCTGCAGCGGATCTGGCAAAGCCAGAAACCCGAGCACGCGATCTGTCTTTGGTGGTGTGGGCAACAACGATTGGTGTTGTTGCAGGGCCAAACCTTGTTGGTCCCGGTGATTTGCTCGGGGAGAAGCTGGGACTTCCAGCTCTCACCGGAGCATTCGCCATTGCGGCGGTTGCCCAGTTACTTTCCGCGATTTTGTATCTCTTTGCACTGCGTCCAGATCCCCTTCTTGTTGCCAGAGCGAGAGCGTCTTCTGAAGGTGGAG
>NZ_JAVWTF010000082.1:0-4091 GCF_036667855.1 Aurantimicrobium sp.
AAAATGGACTCCGTCCGGGTTGCGGGTAGGTTGCGCAACGAATGCCACACTTTCGCACGCCTAGGGACTTTTGATTCTGAGTGCGCGGTAAAGCAAGCAGCTAGCTACATTGCGAAGCGCTAAAACTTTTCTAGGCTTAGGCGTTTTCGTCGTGTTGCCGAAGAACTTAGACAATGGAAGGACACGAAAGTGCCTACTATTCAGCAGCTGGTCCGCAAGGGCCGCTCGCCTAAGGTCGTCAAGACCAAGGCCCCTGCCCTTAAGGGCAACCCAATGCGCCGTGGCGTGTGCACCCGTGTGTACACCACCACCCCGAAGAAGCCAAACTCGGCTCTGCGTAAGGTCGCACGTGTGCGCCTTGCCGGTGGCGTCGAAGTGACCGCTTACATTCCAGGTGTCGGACACAACCTGCAGGAACACTCCATCGTGCTCGTTCGCGGTGGTCGTGTAAAGGACCTTCCAGGTGTTCGCTACAAGATTGTTCGTGGTGCTCTGGATACCCAGGGTGTGAAGGATCGTAAGCAGGCTCGTTCCCGCTACGGTGCAAAGAAGGATGGTAAGTAATGCCTCGTAAGGGTCCGGCGCCAAAGCGCCCACTAGTTTCTGATCCAGTCTTCGAATCCCCATTGGTCACCCAGCTGATCAACAAGGTTCTCGTAGACGGCAAGAAGTCCACTGCAGAGCGCATTGTTTACGGTGCACTCGAAGGTGCCGCAGCAAAGTCCGGCGCCGACGCTGTTTCGACCCTCAAGAAGGCTATGGACAACATCCGTCCAGCCCTCGAGGTTCGTTCCCGCCGCGTCGGTGGCGCTACCTACCAGGTTCCTGTTGAGGTCAAGCCAGGCCGTGCAACCGCACTGGCTCTGCGCTGGCTGGTTGGCTACTCGAAGGCTCGCCGCGAGAAGACCATGATCGAGCGTTTGATGAACGAGATCCTGGACGCATCGAACGGTCTGGGTGCCGCTGTGAAGCGTCGCGAAGACACTCACAAGATGGCCGAGTCCAACAAGGCCTTCGCACACTACCGCTGGTAAGAACCGCTCGGAAAAGCTGGGCATCAACCGATGCCCAGCAATTCCGGCCTCACCTTATAGGGAGACAACGTGGCACAGGACGTGCTTACTGACCTTAACAAGGTCCGCAATATCGGCATCATGGCTCACATCGATGCCGGTAAGACCACTACTACTGAGCGCATCCTTTTCTACACGGGTGTGAACCACAAGCTCGGTGAAACCCACGACGGTGCTTCGACCACCGACTGGATGGAACAGGAAAAAGAGCGCGGTATCACCATTACCTCCGCTGCTGTTACCTGCTTCTGGAACAAGAACCAGATCAACATCATCGACACCCCGGGCCACGTTGACTTCACCGTTGAGGTGGAGCGCTCGCTGCGCGTGCTCGATGGCGCCGTTGCCGTCTTCGATGGCAAGGAAGGCGTTGAGCCTCAGTCCGAGACCGTTTGGCGCCAGGCTGACAAGTACGACGTTCCACGTATCTGCTTCGTCAACAAGATGGACAAGCTGGGCGCTGACTTCTACTTCACCGTAGATACCATCATCCAGCGCCTTGGTGCCAAGCCGCTGGTTATGCAGCTGCCAATCGGCTCCGAGTCCGAGTTCACCGGTGTCGTTGACCTGCTGTCCATGAAGGCATTCGTTTGGGAAGGCGACTCCAAGGGTGACGTCACCATGGGCGCTGCTTACGAAACCCGCGAAATCCCTGCCGACTTGGTTGAGCGTGCTGAAGAGTACCGCGCCAAGCTGGTTGAAGATGTCGCTGAGGCATCCGAAGAGCTCATGGAGAAGTACCTCGAAGGTGAAGAAATCTCCGTTGAGGAACTCAAGGCTGGCATCCGCAAGCTGACCGTGAACTCGGAAGCTTACCCAGTATTCTGTGGTTCGGCCTTCAAGAACCGCGGCGTTCAGCCAATGCTGGATGCAGTCATCGACTTCCTGCCGAACCCACTGGACGTTGGCGCCACCATCGGTCACGATCCGAAGGACGAAGAAGTTGAGCTGACCCGCGAGCCTTCGGAGGACGCACCGTTCTCGGCACTTGCGTTCAAGATCGCCGCTCACCCGTTCTTCGGCCAGTTGAACTTCATCCGCGTTTACTCCGGCAAGGCAGAGTCCGGCGCACAGCTGCTGAACTCCACCAAGGGCAAGAAGGAACGCGTAGGCAAGCTCTTCCAGATGCACTCCAACAAGGAGAATCCGGTAGACGAGATCCACGCAGGTCACATCTACGCTGTGATCGGCCTGAAGGCCACCACCACCGGTGACACCCTATGTGATCCAGCCCACCCAATCGTTCTCGAATCGATGAGCTTCCCGGATCCAGTGATCTCTGTGGCCATCGAACCAAAGACCAAGGGTGACCAGGAAAAGCTGTCGACCGCTATCCAGAAGCTGTCGGCGGAAGATCCAACCTTCACCGTGTCCCTGAACGAAGACACCGGCCAGACCGTCATTGGCGGTATGGGTGAGCTTCACCTGGACATTCTGGTTGACCGCATGAAGCGCGAATTCCGTGTGGAAGCAAACGTTGGCAAGCCACAGGTTGCATACCGCGAAACCATCAAGAAGGCTGTGGAGAAGGTTGACTTCACCCACAAGAAGCAGACCGGTGGTTCGGGTCAGTTCGCCAAGGTCCAGGTCTCGTTCGAGCCTCTGGAAGTTGTTGACGGCGTCACCTACGAGTTCAAGAACGCCGTGACCGGTGGTCGTGTTCCTCGTGAGTACATCCCATCCGTTGACGCTGGTATCCAGGACGCAATGCAGTACGGTATCCTCGCAGGCTACCCACTGGTCGGTGTCAAGGCTACCCTCATCGATGGTGCTTACCACGATGTCGACTCCTCGGAAATGGCCTTCAAGATCGCTGGTTCGCAGGTATTCAAGGAAGGCGCACGCCGCGCTAACCCTGTTTTGCTTGAACCGCTGATGGCTGTTGAAGTCCGTACCCCGGAAGAGTACATGGGCGACGTTATCGGCGACCTGAACTCCCGTCGTGGTTCGATCAGCGAGATGTCCGACGCTGCTGGCGTCAAGGTCATCCGCGCTGGTGTGCCACTGTCGGAAATGTTCGGTTACATTGGTGACCTGCGTTCGAAGACCCAGGGTCGCGCAGTTTACTCGATGACCTTCGACAGCTACTCTGAGGTCCCGAAGGCAGTTGCCGACGAGATCATCCAGAAGTCCCGCGGCGAGTAATCGTCTCGGTATAAAAACCTGGCCGTGACCCCCTTAGCGGGGAAGTGGCCGATCGCGGGCCGGTTCCGTTGAAAAACGGAGCCGGCACCGCAAACGGCCAACGAGGGATTTGCATCACAATGCAGGCCCCGCAGAGGACCGGAATTTCCTAAATTATCCAAGCCCCCAGTAGACTATTTCTAGTTCGTTTGCGAACCGCGCAGACGAAGAATGTCTTCTGTAAATGTTTCTAGGAGGAACTTGTGGCAAAGGCAAAGTTCGAGCGCAACAAGCCGCACGTCAACATTGGTACCATCGGTCACGTTGACCACGGTAAGACCACTCTGACCGCGGCAATCTCCAAGGTTCTGGCTGACAAGTACCCAGACCTGAACGAACAGCGCGACTTCGCTAACATCGACTCGGCACCGGAAGAGCGCCAGCGCGGTATTACCATCAACATCTCGCACATCGAGTACCAGACCGAGAAGCGCCACTACGCACACGTAGACGCTCCAGGTCACGCTGACTATGTCAAGAACATGATCACCGGTGCTGCTCAGATGGACGGCGCAATCCTCGTTGTTGCCGCTACCGATGGCCCGATGGCTCAGACCCGCGAGCACGTTCTGCTGGCCCGCCAGGTTGGTGTTCCAACCCTGATGGTTGCACTGAACAAGTCGGACATGGTTGATGACGAAGAGCTGCTCGAGCTCGTGGAGATGGAAGTTCGCGAACTGCTGTCTCAGTACGACTTCCCGGGCGACGATACGCCGGTAATCCGCGGTTCTGCGCTGAAAGCGCTGGAAGGCGAAGCCGAGTGGGAAGCTAAGATTGTAGAACTGGCTGAAACTCTGGATTCTTACATCCCAGAACCAGAGCGTGACATCGACA
>NZ_JAVWTF010000083.1:0-3830 GCF_036667855.1 Aurantimicrobium sp.
GGATGTTGCCGGTTACGTTGAACTCATTGCTCAGCTCGAGAAGTGGCTTGTTGACCTCACCGGATACAACACCGTTTCCCTCCAGCCCAACGCGGGAAGCCAGGGCGAGCTTGCTGGTCTGCTCGCTATTCGTGGATACCACTTGGCCAACGGTGACACTCAGCGCACCGTCTGCTTGATTCCTTCCAGTGCCCACGGCACCAACGCAGCCTCTGCAGTTCTAGCTGGCATGAGCGTGGTTGTGGTCGCCTGTGATGAGGTCGGAAACGTTGACCTCGATGACCTGCGCGCCAAGATCGCCGAGCACGGTGACACACTCGCTGCTCTCATGATCACCTACCCCTCCACTCACGGTGTGTATGAGCACGCAGTGCCCGACATCACTGCTGCTGTTCACGCAGCAGGCGGCCAGGTTTATGTTGATGGTGCGAACCTCAACGCGATGACCGGTTTTGCGCGCTTCGGTGACTTTGGTGGCGACGTCTCCCACCTGAACCTGCACAAGACCTTCTGCATCCCTCACGGTGGTGGCGGTCCCGGTGTGGGCCCCGTCGCAGCAAAGGCGCACCTTGCTCCTTACCTGCCTAGCCACTTCGCGATCCAGAACCCTCACCACGTCTTGGTGGAAGGCGACACCGTCTCTACCGTTACTCATGACGGTGCTCAGATCTCAGCTGCTCCTTACGGTTCGCCCAGCATTCTCCCTATTTCATGGGCATACGTGCGCATGATGGGTGAGCAGGGCATTCGCGATGCAACAGCATCTGCTGTTCTCGCAGCGAACTACATTTCCAAGCGCCTCGCGGATTACTACCCCACCCTCTACACCGGTGACAACGGTCTGGTTGCGCACGAGTGCATCCTCGACCTGCGTCCACTGACCGCAGAGACCGGTGTGACCGTAGATGATGTCGCGAAGCGTTTAGTGGACTTCGGTTTCCACGCTCCCACCATGAGCTTCCCTGTTGCGGGAACGCTCATGATTGAGCCCACCGAGTCGGAAGATTTGGATGAGATCGAACGCTTCATCAACGCCATGATCACCATCAAGGCTGAGGCTGACGCTGTTCTTGCTGGTGAGTGGCCTGCAGATGACAACCCCCTACACAACGCTCCTCACACCGCAGCTTCGATTGCAGGGGAGTGGAACCACCCTTACTCCCGCGAAAAGGCTGTCTATCCCTTCGCGGAAGGTCTCGACGCTGCCACCCGCACTATGCGCGTGCGGAGCAAGTACTGGGCACCGGTTCGTCGCATCGACAACGCTTATGGGGACCGTAACCTGGTGTGCTCCTGCCCACCACCAGAGGCGTTTGAGAACTAACATTTCTCAATCTTGAATTGATAAGCCCCTCAAAGCAGCATGAAGCTGGTTGAGGGGCTTATCTAATGTTTCCCAAATCATTTCCGCGTCTACGGTGAAGTAGTGGTGACCAATGAGGTCGCGCTGACGCATTATTTTGCTCCAGGGGACTTCCGGCAGCGTCTCTCGTTGACTAGCGCTGAGAGACTTCACCGCTTCACCAATGATGAATAGTTGAAAAGTGACGGCGGCCAACACCGTCTCTTCAATTTCATCCTCAGAATGTTTCTCGAGTAATGCTTTGCTTCTGTGGATGGACTGGATGGCTTTCAGGATGTCGCTAATACGTTGTTTGTCGCTTCGGGTCATAAAGGAACTGCCTCTCGATGAGCGTGTAAAGCTACATGCTCAGCGAGGACAGAACGGGGGGCTACATCAATCTGTTGAAAAAGTATTTCTTGAAGGGCATCGGAAGCATCAAGCAAAGGCATCAAGCCATACTTTCTCGCGTCAAAATCAACCATGATGTCGATGTCAGAAGTTTCTGTTTCCTCGCCTCGGGCGACGGAGCCAAACACTGCCGGGTTGAACATGTCAAAACCGGCGAGGATCTCGATGATCTGTTTTCTTTTGGCCTGAACCAGAGCCATTATTCCTCGGCGAACATCCAGTTGCCGAGGGGAACTCGTTGCAGTGAGCTCGAGCGTGGCGCCAGCAGCAGCCAGAATTCTTTCCAATGTCACCAGGGTGGGGACTGCTTCACCTGACTCGTATTTGCTCAAGGTCGCTTGTGATGTTCCGGCACGCAGTGCTAACTCGGTCTGAGTGAGACCACTTTGAAGTCGAGCCTCAGAAATGAGAGTGGAGATGACCATAACTAATTATATCAATATTGATATAAGTGTTATAGGCGGCAGCAGAGTAACCTGAAGCCATGACGAAGAACGCTCTCATCGTGATTGATGTCCAGCAGGGTTTTGACCAGCTGGATTACTGGGGACCGCGAAATAACCCTGCATGTGAAGACAACATTCGTTCCTTGCTCGGGAAATGGCGTTCCGAAGGTCAACCTGTCGTGTTGGTACGTCATGATTCTGTTGGCGCAACCTCGCCCCTTCGTCCGGGGCAGTCGGGCAACTATTTCAAATCTGGAATAGATGGAGCTCATGACCTCCTTATTTCGAAGCAGGTGAACTCAGCTTTCTATGGAACGCCTGACCTCGATGCGTGGCTCAAGGCAGCAGGAATTTCTTCAGTCACAATTTGTGGCATCACGACGAACCACTGTTGTGAAACAACGGCACGCATGGCAGGAAATCTTGGTTATGACGTCACGTTCGTACTGGATGCTACGCACACTAATGACCGGAAAGATGTTGAGGGAAAAATCATACCCGCTGACGAAATAGCACGCATCACCGGGGCAAACCTCAACGGTGAATTCGCTACGGTCCGTTCAACCGCAGAGGTGCTTGGCGATTAGTTGAGAATAGCCTTGTCAATCACGTGCATCACGAGGTTGATCCAGGCTTCGGGGTCAACCTTTTCGGGAGCGATGTCGTCGACGACGCGACCGACCGTGTAGGCCTGAACAAAGACAGCTGCTGCGCGAGCATCAACACCAGTCGACATCCAGCCCTTGTTCTGGGCTTCAATAAACAGATCAGTAAAGGCATCGGTCAGACGCTGTTGTTCAGCACCAAGCGCGTCGTGGAATCGGGGGCTGCTATAGGTCAGACCCGCTGCACGAGCACGCTCCAGGCGGAAACTTGAACGTTCTTGTGCCTGGTTGTAGACGTTAATCTGGCGCAGAGACTCAAGGAGTTCTTCGCGTGAGTTCACAGTGGCCAGGATCTGAGCAAGTGCATCGATTGTGGCATCCACGTTCACGCCGAAGCGAGAGATGAGTGCAGCTTCAAGGAGATCTTCGAAGTCCTCGAAGTGGTGATAGAGCGAACCCTTAGAAACCCCCGAGGCTGTCAACACCTGATCGGCTGTGATGTGTTCTGGATCAGAACCATCCAGCAGTTCCGCCATCGTCTCAATAAGACGATCGCGGGTGGGGTGTGAAGATTTCGCCATAGTTAATTCTAAACCGCATTGTGAAGCGGAAAATTGGACGAAAGGTATTTATTACTGGGCTGTCGCGGGCTCAACAGCAGAGTCAAAGAGCTTCTGTGCTTCCTCGCTGAGCCCATAGGAAGACACCACGATCTGAGGAACGTTAACGCCCGTCGCCTTGCCGGAAATAACAGAGGTCATGACGAGGTCATTTTTGGTGTGAAGTTCGATGGTGAAATCAGTACCCGTAATTTTGAAGATGTTGTCACTGAGCTTGAATTCTGCGTCCGCGAACGTCTTCGAGTCGAGGAGCTTTTTCAATGCATTGATGGAGATTGACTTAGCTTCATCAAAAGTCGGAGTGGTCTTGTCGCCCAGGTTTGCTGTGACAACCTGCTTGCCTTCGGGTGCGCTGGGGTCATAGACAAGGACGAATTCTTTATCGGCAACCGAAAGAGTCTCAGTT
>NZ_JAVWTF010000084.1:0-3806 GCF_036667855.1 Aurantimicrobium sp.
CTGAGAGGGAAAGCAAGGTGAGTGGCGGAAAGCAGCTGGAGTCGAACCAACCCGGGAGCGGCTGACGCCCCCCACCGGGTTTGAAGCCCACGAAACAAGCAAGAGGGATTCTTTAGGAATCAACTGCTTGAATGATTTCAATGACTTAGCTTTCGCCTTTTGTAGCACCTTGCCGTAGCAGCACATCGGTGTGAATAGTGAGTCTAACAAGCTCCTGGATGAAATCTTGAGGAAAATTCTGAGAGGTCGCCTCAGAAGGAGTGCTTCTGTGGGTTCCCCCGCCCGGTCATCTTGGGAGGCCTACTGTGACAGTAATCGGGTGGGCGCTGTCATCACCTCTCTAGTAAGTTCTGATTCATTCAAGGAGTACTTGACCTCATTGACGTGATTAACGACATGGCAGCCGCACTCCCACCGTTGATGGGACATGTCTGTGATCACTCCATCGTCATAGTGGGCGCGGCTAGTACCTGCAAACATAAGAACCTCTACCTCGTCTCCAACCGCAAAGTCAGTTCGGTCACATCGCATTGCATATGACTTTCCGTGAGGCGATAGCTTTACAAACGCAATCTGACGCATAGGTCTTTTACTCACAATTGCTCCTCGAATGGGGTTGAATAGATGATGGCTGTTAGGAGAGGGAGGCGATGGCCTCTGAACTGAAGAACGCTGTTTAGATGAATTGTTCTAGACTGTGTGGTTAACCGGCAACCAAGGAGTAAAGCTTGTTTTTCAAGAAGAAGATGGCCCCGAAAGAGGTGAGCCTCATAGAGATTGTGCCCAAGGTGACAAAAAGTGGATATTTGTTCTGGGACATCAATGACGATCTTGGAATGGCAGCCGAGGCGATTATGGCAAGCACTCCCCTTAACAAAATGGCCTATGGGTATGCGAGACGGGCCGCAATGGCTGCGTTGTTCATTCAGGGCATTACAAGTGCAGACCACTATGCGCACGCTAGCTCTATTTTCAAAGCACTACAGGTCCAAACCGATACCTCAGTTGAGTTCCAAGAACATGCCGCTCGGAGCTCCGAGGTTTTTATGCAGACTTATACGAATCAGATTAATTCGTTGTTTCTCAAGAAGGTCATCGCAATTTCACTTGAATACGAGATTCCTGATGTGCGGATGACAGACGCTGACTTCTTCGCCGCAGTGGTAGATACCATCTATGTAGAGCAGAGCGAGGCTCGCGCTGGCTAGGCAGTGCAGTTCCATTGCTATGGACGTGCGCGATAGCGGTTTTCTGTGTGGCCTTGAAAGGGAGTCCTGCCGAAGTTGCTGCTGGCGAGAACTGTCTAGTGTTGTGTGTTCACAATCGACCGTTAATGGACAGGGTTGCTGAGGGTGTCCACAAGATAGCCTTGCATTGTTATGGACATGGCGTTAATATCGGACACCCTATTCGTACACGTGAAGAGCCCATGTCCACCTTGAGCCAGCCAGCTTCCCGAGTCTTTGCCTACTGCCGTGTCTCTACCTCAGACCAGACCACTGATAACCAGCTCCTTGAGATCGCTGCAGCAGGCTTTGAGGTGTCCCAGAGGCGAGCCATCAAGGAAACCATCAGCGGCTCCGTAGCGGCCTCTGAGCGGCCTGGGTGGGCCTCCTTGGTTGCCAAGCTGGAAGCTGGTGATGTCCTTGTGGTCACCAAGTTGGATCGCCTTGGGCGTAATGCCATGGATGTGAGGAAGACTGTGGATGCTCTCGCTGCTGATGGCGTGAGGGTGTACTGTCTTGCTCTTGGTGGGATGGACCTCACGAGCGCAGCAGGGAAGATGACGATGGGTGTTATCACCGCTGTTGCTGAGTTTGAGCGGGATTTGCTGATTGAGCGCACCAATGCAGGACTCTCACGGGCAATAGCCGAAGGAAAAGCCTTGGGGAGACCCAAGAGCCTGACCGAAGGAAACACCGAGGAAGTCCATAAGCGACTGGCTGCTGGAGAATCAGTGGCTGCAATCGCCAGGGCAATGGGAACCAGTAGGCAGACGGTGATGCGGGCAAGGGATGCGAATCAACCACAACCAGCGCCAGCCCACGTAAAGGCCCTGTAAGCGCTTGATGGTGTTGCTCGTAGGTGGCCTGGGTTGAGCCCTGATCGCGGCTCCTGGAGGTTTCACTCAGGGTCTGTCTGCTCACAATCCTTTTGGTGATCTGTAGGTGCTTTCATTACCTAACTTTTAGGATGAAGTCCGGAGGTCTAAACACTATGATTATGGGAGCAATGAATCGTTTGCCCATGCGGGTTAGCAATTAAACCACATAATAGAAGGGGGACCTCCGTTAGATATATATCCTTTGGAGTATCAACTGGAAGTATCTAATGGAGCCTCCTCCTCAGGTGCTCCTTCGGTGATGCTGTGTGGTTAAGCACAGGACTCCGTAGGCCATGGGTCTGATGGCTTGGCACCTCCGATGATGATTTACTTACTGGTGCTCAGCTCCAGAGGAGTAACCATTGGCTCAGCCTTCTGGAATCTTCGTAGCGGCCCCGTGAGCACTCCGAATGGTATCCCGGTAGGGTAGCCGGTAGCCTTGCTTGAGTTCTGATCGTGGCTCCTGAGGCGAACTGAGGAGTTTTCGATTGGCCCACATAATAGGACGACACTTCGATCCACACCAAAGCTCACTCCTTAAGAACTCCGACAAGAATCCCCTGTAGACAAGATAACCAACAAGTAGTACATCCTTCCGTCCATTGGAATCCATTGGAAACCCTTTAGGTGGGGGTTTATATGCCACAGATTTTGTACTCTTAAGGTGGATTTCTGAAAAGATTTCCTTCGTCTGTCCCCATTGCTGGTGTTCCAGCCATTGGCGCATCCATTGGGTCAGCTTTCTAGTTCATCCACTGCCAGCACCCTTTGTTCTCAGCTCCTCAGGTTCACGCCTCGGGAGCTTTTCTCATTTCCACACCACCACCACCGATCACTTGCTTGAAAGGATCGACCACACATAACCAAAGAAAGGAGGCACCACCATGCCCACAACAACTACAGCCACAACCACAGCCAGCCCACTGGAAACCGATAGAACCCCAGTGAGCGTAGCTAACCCAGAAGGCCACCAGCGCCAGCCCATTAGCAGCCCGGAAGTTTCCCCTCTCGAAGCCTACAACGAGAAGGCCAGAAAGAGACTCATGGATAAAGTCACAGAATCGACTGAGCCGCACCCCAGACTTGGTACACCCTGCTGGAACCATGAAGGCACTCCCAGCAATCGGGACGGCCACCGCTTCTGCAGCTACGACCATGGTGGTGTCAAAGAACAGCACGCCCATCGGACATCCTTCCGCGTCCACAAAGGCGAGATTCCTCAAGGCATGCTTGTCCGGCACCTATGCGGCGATGCAGCTTGTGTCAATCCTGACCATCTTGAACTGGGCACTCACCAGCAGAACGGAAGCGATATGGCCGTGATGAGTGATGCCCCCGTAAGAGCCCAGTCGGGGATCAGAGGTGTTTACCAGACCGCCCACGGTACATGGCAGGCAGTGGTCACCTTCATGTACAGGGCGATCACCAAGTGTCACAAGCTCAAAGAGGATGCCATAGCTTGGCGTGAGGCGAAGTTACTGGAACACCATGGGGCTCTCGTGGGCTATCCAGCATCTAGACCTTTGGCAGCGCCAGCGGCTCAGTTGGCCCTCTTCTGAACTAGCACCTTGGGCAACTCCAACTGAGTCCCGTAAGACAGCCGTTCGATTGCGTCCTTCAGGTCGATCATGTCCAGATGCGTGTAAACCTTCCGACCTGTGGAACCGCCCGTCTCGTGCCCTGTGATGGCATCCTGAAGATG
>NZ_JAVWTF010000085.1:0-3803 GCF_036667855.1 Aurantimicrobium sp.
GAAGTCGTCAGTGCGCTACAGGCATTCCGAGTTGATGCTCAGTCGTTGTTTGGTGGGTATAAGTGGGGTCAGCAGGCAGCGCCTGTCACTCCTCCTGCTCCGCCCCAGAGTTCGCCCACTGCGCGTGCTGTGGAGACTAGCCGACAGAACCGTCTTGCTAACAGTACCACTGTTAAGGATGGGGCTGCTCGTGCTACAAACGAGCCTGACCTCGAAGCTCTCTTCAAGTCGGCTTATCAGAAAGTGATCGATGATAACAAGGTCACTCGTAACTAAGAAAGGAGATACATATGTCGTTTAGTGGTATGCAGTACGGTGACGTCCCGGCACGCATTGGTGTACACATTCATGCTCAGATGCTGGCCCACGCCTTCCCGATCCTTCTGCTGGATCGATTCGCACAGAACATCCCGGTTCCTAAGAACAAGGGTCATGTGATTAAGTTCCGTCGTCCGGTTCCGTTTGAGGTCTCTACTGAACAGCTGGTCGAGGGTGTGACCCCGGCTCCGCAGGGTATCACGTTCGAGGATATCTCCGGCGTTATCGCTCAGTACGGTGCATGGGTTCCGTTCAGCGACGTGATCGAAGACACCCACGAAGATCCGATTCTGGCTACCATCACCCAGCAGGCTGGTGAGCAGGCCGCTCTGACCAAGGAGCGCATCCTGTGGAACATGATGATTGCTGGCACCAACGTGATCTACTCGGGTGCTGCTACTGCCCGTAATCAGGTTGTGGCTCCGATTGCCATGGACGATCTGCGTCTGGCCCAGCGTACCCTGAAGGTTGCTCTGGCTAAGCCGCTGACCAAGATGCTGAGGGCTGGTACTGGCGTTGCCACTCAGCCGGTTGCTGGTGGTTACATCGCCATTGGTCACACCAACATGGAACAGGATCTGCGCAATCTGCCGGGCTTCGTGACTCGTGAGCATTACGCTTCGGGCACCCTGGTGCACGAGCTGGAGATTGGTAAGTTCGAGGACATTCGTTTCATCCTCGCTCCCCACGTCACCTCGTTCCCCGGTGCTGGTGGTGCTGTTGGCGACAACTCCGTGCTGGTCACTGGTGGTCGTGCCGACGTGTTCCCGCTGGTTATCTTCGGTCAGGATGCCTTCGCAGCTACTCCGTTGCAGGGTATGGACTCGGCGGCCATTGCCGTTAAGAAGCCGAAGATGGGCGAGAGCTACGAAGATCCGCTGGGTCAGCGTGGTTATGTTGCGTGGAAGTTCTGGTACTCGGCTGTTCGTCTGAACGAGGCGTGGATTCTGCGCATCGAGTCGGCCGTCACCAACCTGTAATAGCAGGTAAAACGAGGGGGACTTCGGTCCCTCTCTCTTTGATGTAAATAGAAAGGAGAAAAGTAAATGGCAACTCGTCGTTCTAATACCGATTACAAGAGCATCAAGCATCGTGGCGTCTACGGCGGCCGTGAGCAGAGCGTCACCGGCATTATCAAGATTCGCGCTGGTGAGACTGTCGCTACCACCGACCTGTTGCAGATGATCCCGCTGGGTGAGAATGTTCGCCCGGTTGATATCGCTCTGCATGCAGTGCCCACTTCGGGCAACCCGGTTCTGACTGGCGGTGGCTTTAACGTCGGCGTCGTGCCGTGGAACAGCCTGCCGTTCAAGCGTCCGAATGGTACTGAGTATCCGCCGATCCCGGTGAATGCTTCGGCCTTCGGCAATCTGGTGCTGCCGTCCGGTCCGCTGATTGTTCGCACCTCGGCTCCTAGCCGTCCGGTGGCAACCAACGTTCCGAACTATGCTCCGTACCGTGTGACCCTGACCCCGAGTGCTACGTTCTCGGTGGCTGGTGGCGATATCGAACTGTCCCTCACTGTCACTTATGTGGGTGAGCAGATCGCTGAGCCGTATGTCTACACTGACTTCCTGTCCCAGAAGGTCAAGAACTAAGTAGGCTTGGGAGCGCCCTCCGGGGCGCTTCCCTTTTTAACAAATGAAAGAGGAGAATTTCAATGACTGAAATTAATGGTGGCGTAGAAGAGAGCCACGACGAATATGCAGACCAGACTGCTGCCCTGAACAAGCTTGACATTAACTCGCTCCGCGCGTTTGCTAAGCTATCCAACATCAAGGCTGGTCGAGATTGGACTAAGGAAGACTTCGTGACTGCACTACAGGCAAAGGCCGGTCAGTCCACGGTGGGTATGGTGTTCGACAATGAGACTGGTCCGAAGCCGGGCTACTCCCGAATCCTGCTGCACCGAGATACTTCCGCAGGCCATAAGAATTCCAGCGTTCACGTCGGTGTGAACGGCACTATCTTCGCCATCCCTCGTGGCGTTGAAGTGGATATCCCTACCTACGTTGTGGGTGCATTGAATGATGCGCAAGGTCTAGTCACCTCGCACATTGAAGAGAACACTGGTCCGGGTCGCTTCGTTGAGACGATGCAGAAATCCTATCCGTTCCAGATTGTCGCTACCAATCCGGGTAAGATCGCAAACCGAAACGACACACGCTCTCGCAACTACCAGCTGCGACTTGCTTGTAAGGAAGCTTTGCAGAAGTGGCCGACCCATGGTGAATTCCTTGAGTGGCAGAAGTACGAGATGCGTAAGAAGGCCGGAGTTAATTCTGGCGAGTAACACACACAACTAAACGGAGAATCGAATGAGCGACCTCACCTACTTGCAACTTGTTAACACTGTTCTAGCTGAGGCTAAGATCACGCTCGATCCGTTGACCGCAGCAAACTTCGCTAATCCGCCGCGCACAGCCATGTATTTGAATGTGCAGCGGTGGGTTAACGAGGCACTGCGGGAACTACTGACTACTCGCAATGAGTGGTTTACCCGCAAGGAACGAACGCTCGTGGAAATCTACCCACGTGTGCAGTTGGCTGACGCCATCGTTCCTCCGATGATTGGCTACCGTTACAGAGGTAGCACTAGCGGGGTAGAGTTTGTAGTTGTCCAAATCCACAATCAAGAAATACAGGAAGGTAGCGGCTACTTTGAAGCTACTGTTTCCATTGAGTTTGCAGACGATGAGCATCAGCTTACTGACCTTGCTCCGTCTGAATCGCTAGACGTTATTGATCCTGCTCCTACGCAGGGTGCTGCAATCTTTAAGGGGATTGGATACTACGACCTCTATGCTCTGTCGGGTAACGCTGAGCTTATTGATGATCGCTCCATCGTGTTCCTGCCTACGCTGGATCAGTACGATGAAGGGGCAGCATGGTTTGAACAGCCTGCTGGGCTGGTGCAGTGGAGAGACTTCGCTGCTATTAGGATGGGTGGGGTGCAGAACTCTACGCATGGTCCTTACTCTGTAGCACGTACCCCGTTGGGTAGCTACGCGTTCTGGCCTAACCTTCGTAAGAAGTGTCTCATTGCATATGACTACACCCGCAACATCACTGACATGGTGAACTGGGACGATGTGCCTGTTGGCATCCCGTACAAGTATCAGATGTGGTTGGTGTGGCGCGCAGTGCAGGAGTATGGAGACTTCCAGCAGAGCGGTCAGATTTGGAGTAGAGGTAATAAGAATGCGGAGAAGTTTATGTTCCTTATGGATAGAGACAACGCACCTGAAGTAACTATGGCGGGCTGGAGGGGCTGATGAGTATTCAGTCTATTCCGGTTCTTATGAATGGTGGACTTGATCTAGTGAGTCCTCCACTCCTTGCAGAGCCCGGTGTTTTGATTGACTGTCTAAACTATGAGATGACTGCTTACACTGGTTATCGTAGAGTGGATGGTTTTGAGAGATATGATGGTTGGGTAGATGGAGGAGTAGCCTCTTATTTTGTAGTTGATCTTCTAGCTGATG
>NZ_JAVWTF010000086.1:0-3545 GCF_036667855.1 Aurantimicrobium sp.
ATTCGGAATATTATTTCTGGCTGTCGATCAGGGCCAGCAGCTTACCCAGCTGAAGGTCGGTCTTTCCGCCAGCGGCTGATGCTTCCCACGCTGCGTAGATGGCCTCCCGGAACTGCCCCAGGTCCACGGCCTGCGTGGGCTGGGCGGAGAGGGCGTATGCGACGGCCTTCTGCGCGGTGCTCAGGCTTACTTCGTGCTCCATGTTGAGGTCATGCATTGGCTCCTGCAAGAAGCGAGCCAGCAACTCAAGCGCCTGTTGGTCAACATTCATGGCGGTGCCCTGCTCAGTTGGTCATGCTGGAGGACAAGTGTAACACGCCCTGGCCACGTGACTTCGACGGCAGTTCGTTCGGCGTTGAGCGTCCAGCAGCCGAAGGTAACATCACCTTCCTCGTCCACACGATAGGCGGAGTAGGTGAGGAGGGGACAGTCGGGCGCCTGCTCGGACGTGATGTAGATGGTGTGGTGCTCGAACTCTGCGACGAGGACTTCATCGTCGCTCGCACACGCAACGTGCGCTCCGCAAGAGGCGAGTGCCCCCGCGAGAAGAGCACTCGTGATCTTTGCAATCTTGCGCATTTGATTCCCTCCTGCAAATAGTTATGGATGGAGTTGGACCAGCCAGCAATCTTTTCATTGCCACCCAGCACAACACTACGGACACTGCTGATGTTCAGGTCGGTGTTCTTCTTGATGAAGTTGAGCACGCGACTGCCCTCGTTGTTGATGGTGACAGCGACTGCCCTCACCACCTTCTGGTTCTTGGGGTCACGTACGGCAATCACCAGCCCCACGTAATCCTTGCGGCCACTGAACCTGATCGAACACGTAGCCAAGCCCTTGGCAAACTCATGCTCATTCGTCGGTTCGATATGACCACGCGAGTAGATCGGCTCACACTTGGGAGCCACGACACCCCGCATCAAGCGGGCAATCACTTCACGAGCAGAGGCAAGCTTGGGCATGACACGTCTCCTGTTTAATGTTAAACCGTTGTCACGAGGATAGCAACTCAGTGAGTTGCCATCGCCGTGCCCCCTCTTGCGAAGGGGACGGGTGGTTCTTACTGCCGGTTGTCCTGCTGACGGACTGGCAGGTTACGTTCCGGGTCACGCTGACGACGGAAGTCGCCGTTGATTTCGATGCGCTTGCGATCCAGCTCACGGATGACGTCCACCACATCGGAGGCATAGAAGATTTCAGCCTGCGTGTACTTGACGTCATATTCACGATTCAGAATCGCTGCCTTCTGCTCTGCTGCATACCACTGATATGCCAGACACAGGCCAGCAAAAGCTGCGGCTGCTGCGGCCAACAGGCCTATGAATCCGATGCAACCAGCGATAAACTCGCCAGCGCTATACCCGTTATCGGCATACGCCACAAGCCCCATACAGGCAGCGACGAGCAAGAACAACAACAAGATGTAGACAATGAGCATTTTACTTCTCCGTAGTTACTTGACGCGCACGCAGACAGCACGCGCATCCTTGAAGCCAGACGGCAGGCGCAACACCTGCGTCTTAGCGGTTTCACAGAGGGCGGCGGTATTGAAACCGCTCACCACTGCTGCGGCCTGATCGTCCCCATTCGCCATTGGACCGGCGAAGAAGAACACTAGAAGCGCCCATTCCATTAGTCAACCATCAGGGCGATGACGACGGCACGGCGGAACTGGTTGACACTGCCGGGCCAGCAGCCGACGGTGCCTTCCACACCAGCCAGCAGACGTTCGCTGCTGACCTTACGGCCGATGCTCTTGTCGTACACGTCGTTCGGATTCACCTTGGCGACGGCGAACTGCACACCCTTGTCATCGTAGGTGAACGCGACGGTGCGACCACCCTTGGGTGGGGTGCGCCCATGACTGCGGCTGTTGAGGAGGGGAGAACCTTCATGGTTCGGGCGCAGGTGGATGAAGAAAATCTTCGGCTTCTTGTTGTCGGACATGACTGTTCTCTCTGTGTTGTGGGATGGATCAGATGGCGGAGTTGAAGACGCTCTGCGCAGCAGTGGCTGCGGTGTTAGCAGCCAGCAGTGCAGCCTCGGCGGTGTTGAGGGTTTCACGCGCAGCGGCAACGGCGTTCTGTGCCACGCTCACAGCGACGCGAGTCTCACGAACGTTGTTGCAGATGGTGGTCCACTGCTCACCAGTGACAGGTTCCAGACGCCCGCCATCGGTAGTGCAGGCGTAGCCCAGCTCGAACATGCCCGATTCGATGTTGGCACGAACGTCCTGCAAGGTGCTGGTCCAGTTGGCGATGGTTCGCTGCTGAGCAGACAACGGCTGGCCATCGGCACGGGCAATCATGCGCATGCCCACATTGGAGGTACGCTGGCCGGCGGCGTTGAAGGTGAAGGTGGCGACCGCCTTGTAGTCACCACGACGGGAGGTGACGAGCACGTTCGGGCGAGCGGCTGTGATATGGTCGAACATGATGCAGGTTCCTTTGTTATTGAGGGATGTTTAACGTTAAACGAACGTCGGCGTTTACTGCGTGGCGGTGACGGTTTCGACCGTCATAACTTCACGGACAGGGTGGAAGCTGGCAGTACGATTGCTCCCAATGTTCTGGGCGTACGGTTGCGAACCGGTTGAGGTGGCGACCTTCACCCACAGCCCTCCGTCGTACAGAAAGCATTGCCCACATTCGAGCTTGGAAAACGGCACCGTCGCTTTCTTTGCGTTGATGACAACTTTCATCACTTCGGCTCCACGGTTATCGATGCGATCTGCTCGGTGTTGCAGTTATGGGAGAACGGAATTGCCGCATCTATCGGCGAGCCGACGCGGCAGGCATAACCTACGCTAGTTTTCACGTAGAGTTTGCCCGCGTACAGGAATGGGGTGGACAAATTCAAAGAACCGAATGTCACCGTGTTGGTACGGTCTACAATCTTGATATCCATCACGTTGCCTTTTGGTTGTGTTGCAGGATGAACCACTTGTCACGCTCACGTGCGGCGATCTTCAAGCGGGCGATGGCCTTCTCGTTGCCCTTCAACGTAAGCCCATCAAAGATGAACATGTCGTGCGCGTTGACACTAGCTGCGCAGCGACTCGGCTTGTTTAACGTTAAAATTTCAACGGTCATAACTGCCGGTCATTTCAACCACCGCCCATTTTTCCGGATCGAGGGTAAGGCCATGGCGGTGGTTCGCGGCGGCGAGTGTGGGAAAAGTATGGACGACACCCGAGCACGAAAGCGGGTTGCCAGTCTCTCGGCCTACGATGATCCAGTGCTTGACAGCAACCGGTGGCGGTTTGATGCGGTATTTGTCGGCGGGCAGGCCGAACGAAGAGCCGCCCGGCGGGATATCTTCCCAGCCGTTATTCAGCACCGACAGGAACTGCACACGCTCACCATTGGCATAGGCGGTGAGAATCGGCAGCAGGTTTTTTGTTTCGTCGCGGTTCATGTTTATTTCCTCTACTTGATGGGGGTGGGGGTGAGTTGCACAACAAGGGAAATTTCTGCCCTGTCACTACTCAGTCGACGAATGCGGAATTCCGACTTGTCCCACCCCAACAACTTTATCTTGCT
>NZ_JAVWTF010000087.1:0-3436 GCF_036667855.1 Aurantimicrobium sp.
CGAAGTGGTCGATGTCGTCTACGTCGAGACGGATGTCAACCTTCTTGCCGTCGCGAAGACCAGAGAAGGTCTTCTCATCGTTGTGCAGTGCGACCAAGTACTTAATGGTTGCAATGATGTCTGCAACAGAAAGTACGGAGTCAGTCAGCGGAGCTTCAAGACCGAGCTTGCGGTTGATCTTGTAACGACCCACCTTCGCCAGGTCGTAACGCTTGTGGCTGAAGAAGAAGTTGTCGAGAAGTGCACGTGCAGCTTCAGCAGCAACCTGCTCTCCTGGACGGAGCTTGCGGTAGATGTCGCGCAGTGCGTCTTCCTTGGTGAGGATGGTGTCCTTTTCCAGGGTCTGCAGGATGGAGTCGTAACCAGCGAACTCGGTTGCGATCTCTTCGCTGGTCATACCCAGCGCCTTGAGGAAGATGGTGACGGACTGCTTGCGCTTACGGTCGATACGAACACCGACAGCGTCACGCTTGTCGATTTCGAATTCGAGCCATGCGCCACGGCTAGGAATGATGCGTGCGGAGTAGACGTCCTTGTCAGAGGTCTTTTCCTGTGCGCGCTCGAAGTACACACCGGGTGAACGAACCAGCTGAGACACAACAACACGCTCGGTGCCGTTGATGATGAAGGTTCCCTTTTCGGTCATGAGAGGGAAGTCACCCATGAACACGGTCTGGGTCTTGATTTCACCCGTGACGTGGTTCATGAATTCTGCCTCAACATACAGAGGAGCAGCGTAGGTCTTGCCACGCTCCTTGCACTCGAAGATTGAGTACTTCTCTGGCTCGAGATACGGGTTCGTGAAAGAGAGCTGCATGGTCTCATCGAGGTTCTCGATGGGAGAGATCTCTTCAAAGATCTCCTCCAGACCAGTGCGTGAAGGCAGGTCCTGGCGACCTTCCTTCTTTGCTTCCTCCACACGCTTCTGCCAGTGTTCATTTCCGACGAGCCAGTCAAAGCTCTCGGTCTGAAGTGCCAGAAGATCGGGAACAGTCAGAGTGTCCGTAATCTTCGCGAACGACAAGCGCGATGCACTACGGCCGTTCTTGATGGACTTGGTGTCTTTTGCGTTGCGCGCAGCAGCCAAGGAAATAACCTCCGTGGGTCCGTCATGGACCATCATGGTTGTGGTTGGTGTGGGATAAATTGCAAACCCGATGAGACCCGCTAAAGTGGGGCCACTCGTAGAGTTCTCCACGAGATTGTTGTACTGTCACCCCGACCGCAATATGAGGGCATGACAAAACATCGAGCGCAAATTACAACTCTATAACGGTTTGCGGGCCGATGTCTAGTTGGATTTTTCTGGTGGTGTAAGCACATGGCGAACAACCCAACCATCACCCTCAAATCTTCCGGCCTGCGCGCAACCATTGAACCTGACCCCTATCAAGACGGCGCCTACGTTCTTGATATCGATGGAACCCCTCAATCTCACGTCTTTATTGACGATCCCAGCGAGCTGTTTTTTGAGTACATTCGTCGCATTGGCCATGTGCTCGACCAGGTTGGGGAACCCGGGGCACCGATTACTGCAGTTCATTTAGGCGGTGGCGCTCTCACGCTCCCCCGCTACATCGAGGCAACAAGGCCCGGTTCCAGGCAACAGGTCATCGAACTCGAGCAAGACCTCATCGACTTCGTCCGGGAACACCTCCCCTTGCAAAAAAATGCAAACATCCGTATTCGTTATGGCGATGCTCGTGAAGTCCTGGGCAAATTGCCCAGTGGACTTCACGGCAACGTCGATGTTGTCATCGTGGATGTCTTTAGTGGCGCCCGCACTCCCGCTCACGTCACCAGCGTTGAGTTCTACACCGAGGCAGCAAAACTCCTTGCCCCCTCCGGTGTGCTCATTGTTAATGTGGCCGACGGTCCAGGCTTGGCTTTTGCCCGTGGACAGGCAGCAACATTGAACGCTGTCCTTCCTCATGTGATTGCTCTGGCAGAAACCCAGGTTCTCAAAGGGCGGCGCTTTGGCAATGTGGTTCTGGTGGGAACCCAGGATGCTGCCATTGGTCACTGGCTGCCCCGCCTGCTTGCTGGTGGACCACATCCTGCAAAAGCTGTTGAAGGTGCGGAGATGAAGCAGTTCATTGGTAGCGCCCCTATTGTGTTGGACACCACCGCAATAGCCTCCCCCACCCCGAATAAAACCATCTTCCAGATTTCGAGGAAGTAGCCATGGCGGATCTGGACCGGGTAACCAAGTGGGCGGATGCCCTCATCCGCCTGCATCTTGACCCCGCAGTGTGGAGTTTCGGGTTTGACCACGCTCGCACGCGTGCAGGTTTGTGTAATTTCACGGAGAAAAAGATCTCTGTCTCTAGGCACCTGGCTGCCAAATATGAGGATGATGAAGTGCATCAGATTCTCTTGCACGAAGTTGCTCACGCGATAGCGGGACCTCGGGCAGGGCACGGGCCAACCTGGAAGAAGATTGCCTACGACTTGGGATATGACGGCAAGCGCACGCATGACGGAAGTGCGGCACATGAGCTTGCCCCCTGGCTGGGCACCTGCCCAGCAGGGCATGAACACTACCGTTTCCGTCAGCCCAAAAAAGTGTTGAGCTGCGGTGAATGCGGCCGCGGATTTAATCGTGCCAATTTAATTCACTGGGAAAAGCGAGAAATCAGCTAGCGTGTGAAGTGAGGGGGATATCCCCCACACAACACCAGGGGCACCCATGAACGTCTTTCTTCGACTCACACTCGATTGCGAACCTGATGTTGCCTGGCGAGCCATTGCCAACCCGAAGGTGTTCACGGCGGTCTCCTCTCCATGGCTGAAGATTGTTTCCAAAGAACAGGGCGGCTTTCCTCAGGCGTGGATAGGTGATGGCCCCCACGAAGTATCCATGCGTTTATTCGGGGTAATCCCGATGGGCCACCAAACCATCGACGTCAGTTTCACCCAACGTCCCGGCCGCGTTCGAATGATGATTGACTCAGGTAAAGCTCTCAGTGGTCCCATGAAAATGGTCAAGAACTGGGATCACCGCATGGCCATCTCACCTGCAGAAAACAACCAGACTCTGTATCGCGACCGCTTGGTCGTCAAAGCTGGACTGCTCACGCCCTTGGTCTTTATAGGACTGTGGACGTTCTGGCAGATTCGCGGAGCAAAGCTGAAAAAGCTTGCCCCAACCTGGAGCTAGAACTTAGTCGCGCTGCGATTCAGATTCGTCGAGCGAAACCATGGCATCTGCCGAAGCGAGCGCCTTGAGCTCGAGAGAGAATTCGCGCATTGCTTCACGCTGACGCTCGAGGCTGTCACGACGACGCTCTGCTTTTTCCATCATTTCGAGAGCATGCTCATCAAAGAGGATGGCCAATGTCTCAGCACGTGAACGAGCGCGGCTGATCACGTTGGTTGCACTCTCGCGTGCAGCGTTGAGGAGAGCTTCAGCATCTGCGCGGGTGGTTGCAGCAAA
>NZ_JAVWTF010000088.1:0-3357 GCF_036667855.1 Aurantimicrobium sp.
AAGCGATTGACCCTGATGGCCCAAGACAACACTGTTGAAACTGGTGTTCCCAAGCGAGCTGGTTTAGTTCTCGCGTCGCTCATCCTGGGCGCATTCGTCTGCAACATTAACCTCTCTGTAGCCAATGTGGCATTGCCTGACATCGGCAAGGCATTCGATGCTTCTCAGACGGCACTCACTCTCGTAGCCGTGGGCTGCACCCTAGGTCTGGCCATGTCCGTGCTCTACTTCGGAGCTATCGGTGACCGTTACGGCCGCAAGATGATGTTGCTCTCGGGCATGGTCATTACTGTTCCTGCTGCCTTCTTGTGTGCCTTTGCTCCCAGCGTGGAAATTCTTGCCATTGGTCGACTTCTGACCGGTCTTGCAGCAGGTATGGCCTATCCCACCACCCTTGCACTGGTGACAGCGCTCTGGTCAGAAGGCGCCAAGCGCACCAAAGCCATCGCACTGTGGTCTTCTGTCAGCGGTGGCTCAGCAGTCCTTGGTCCATTCCTTGCTGGTTTGTTCCTTGAAAAGCTGTGGTGGGGTTCTGTCTTCTTGATCGTGGTGCCTGCAGCTATCGCAGCCTTCATCATGATCTTCCTGTTTGTGCCTGCACACGTTGAAGAATCCAAGGACAAGGTTGATCACCTTGGCGGCATACTTTCTGTCTTCATGATTGCTTCGCTGGTTCTGGGCATTGGCATGGTTTCTTCACCAGATAAGTTCACCGAAGCTCTGGCGTTGATGGGTGGCTCGATTGTCCTGATTCTGTTGTTCGTCTGGCGTCAGCGCACTGCGAAGTACCCGCTCTATGACCTCAACTACGCCAAGCGTCGTCTGTTCTGGGTTCCTGCCATTGCTGGCATGATCGTGCTGGGCTCCTTGGCGGGTGCCATGTTTGTGGGTCAGCAGTTCATGCAGAACGTCATGCAGTACTCGACTCTTGAGGCAGGTGTCGCCATTCTTCCTGCCGCCGTCGGCATGATTCTGGTTGCTCCACAATCGGCCAAGTTGGTGACCTCTAAGGGTTCGCGTTTCACCATGTTGCTGGGATACGCATTCATCTTGCCTGCGTTCTTGTTGATGTTCTTCACCTGGCGTGAAGGTGCTCCGTATGTGGTTATCGGTCTCGCGTATCTCTTGATGGGAACTGGTACTGGTTTTGCTTTGACTCCGGCTGCACGTTCACTGACTGGTTCTGTACCTGTCTCGAAGGTCGGTATGGCCTCGGGCACCTCAGACCTGCAGCGTGACCTGGGTGGTTCGATTCTGCAAGCAGTTCTGGGAACAGCACTAACTCTTGGATACGCCGCAGAATTTGCCAAGCAAGTGACCGCTTCTCCTGACGCATCACTTGTAAGTGCGCAGACCCAGTCAGCATTGACGCAGTCCTTCTCCAGTGCCACTGCTCTGGGGGCCAGATACCCCACTTATCAAAGCGCTATTGAAGAAGCAGCCAAATTCAGCTTTATTCATGGCTCTGCCCTTGCCTATGCGGTGGGTTTCGTGCTGGTGTTCATTGGCGCAGCGCTGGTATTTGTTGCATTCCCCGGCAAAGAAAAGTCACTCGAACTCTTTGATGAGTACCACACGGAAGATGCTGCAGTAGCTCCAGCTTCTGCCAAGTAATTTCTTATGATCCTGAATCAAATCCAGAAGGTAGTTCAGAACGCTCTGTTCCGTTCATCTCTGCGGTTTGCCATCACGGTTGTGGTTGTGGATGCCATTGTCCACTTCTTGTTTGGATCAACTCCTGCAGCACTGCTCGGCTCTTTTGCGGTAGCAATCCACCTGTATTTCCTTGATTTTGATGGTGATGCACGGGAACGTTTCACTGGCCATGGCATTGCCACTCTTGTGGGTGCAGGTGCAGTAGTCATTGGAGTGCTGTGTGCTCAACCGCTGTGGTTGGCCGTCACGGCTGCGTTAGTTGTGTCATCACTATTTGCCTATGCGCGGGTATTGCGAGGATATGTTGCGCGCTCAGCTGTGGGGTTGCAGGGAGCGTTTTTCTTACCGCTGATGATTCCGGCAACAATGACAGACATGCCTTCACTTCTGGGTGGGTGGCTGATTGGTAGTGCTGTCTCGATCATCGCTGCATTGGCGTTGTTGCCTCACTACCGAACAGGAGTTGTGCGTAGAGCTCTGGCTGAGTGGTTGAAGGCTGCTGCGAACCTGGCCGGTGCAGCAGCTACACGCCAACCTCTCCAGCCTGCAGTTGATGAGTTGATGCAATGCCGTAATGCATTGATTAGCCAGGTAACAGGCTCGTACTCACGCCCTGGTGCTGTGGGTCGTTCCCAGCGCGCTCTCGCCAGCATGGTGGCCGGTGCCCGGTGGAGTATGCCCGTGGCAAACAAGATCTTGCCCTTGCATGCCGCAGACGGCAGCACTCTTGCTGCGGAGTCTCAGGCTGCCTATCTTGCTGCCGCAGATCTCGTTCTGGGAGAAAAGGTTAACCAACAACTTCCTAATGTTCCCCGTCAACGACAGTCGGATCTAGATTCATTGGCTGATCAGCCCGTTGAGGTTGTTAGGGCACACTATCCAGTGCGTTTGTTATCTATCAGTGCCATGGCGCAGCTTTTCAGAGCTGCACAATCACGAGGAATAACAGCGCCCACGCCGGATGTGGGCAGTATGCCTGATGAAAATCCTCTGGCCATTCTTCGCGCCAACCTGCGCTGGAATTCGTTGTGGTTGCACAATGCTCTGCGAACAGGTTTGGGAACCGCAGCTAGCGTTCTGATTGTCCGTTTGGTGGGGCTTGAGCACGGTGTCTGGGTAATCTTGGCCGCATTGAGTGTGACACAAGTGACCTTCACTGCGACCTCTGGAACAAAAGCCATGCTCAAGATCGTTTGCGGCGCCATTGCTGGCGTTGTGCTTGCAGGCGTGATCATCGTGTTCCAATTGCCTTATTTCGTCTTCGTGATTGCTCTTCCTGTTTTTGCTTTCTTGGCAAAACAAATGCAGAGCAAAGACATGTTCTTTGCGCAAATGACATACACGCCTTTTGCTCTGATCAATCTCTCTGTTCTGGAATGGCCACCACACAAAGGCATCGAGTTCCTTCGTGTCGAAGACATTCTTTTGGGTGCTTCAGTTGCCGCTGTGTTTACGTTGTTGATCTTTCCCCTGGGCATCAACCGTTTGGTTGCAGGCTTGCAAGCCCAGGCCCTCACGACGTCTCGCTCCTATTTGCAGTCCGCACTTTCGCGACTTCGTGAAGGGAAAGAACTTTCCGCAACAAGCCGTTCTGCCTCCATGAATGCCATCCGTGCGTATGAGGATGCGCTAGATGCCGCATTTATGAGTGCACGCGTTGACTCTGAAGTACTGGAAGAACACGAGAATGCTGCGGCCCTG
>NZ_JAVWTF010000089.1:0-3175 GCF_036667855.1 Aurantimicrobium sp.
TACAACGAAGTAGCATCTTTGTTGTGGATGATTCGAGAGGAGGGTAAGCCCTGTGACTTCCATGTCTAAGTGGGTTGTGGTAAAGCTACCAAAGGAAGGTAGCAACGTTAGCAAGAGTGCATGGTTCTTCAGTGATATCGAGAAGGCAGTCTTGCATCAGCAGAGTAGCCCTTACGCTACTGTGCTCACTTACATCGAGGAGTATAAGCCGTCACTCCTTGAACGGTTCGTTGATTGGTTCTATGGCAGCAAAGACCCCACCGTTTAAGCCATACCCAGATTGGACCGTCTCTCGCTTCTTCTCATTTGTAAGAAGCGCACTACGTCAAGCATGGTCTAGATACCCACCGAAGTATCAAGTGCTTGAACTCGCTGCCCGTCCGTATGTCGGATCAGATAAGAGGCAGAAGAAGGAGTATCATTGCGCCATCTGTAAGGAATGGCACAAGCGCTCCAACGTAGAAGTTGACCATATCATTCCAGCAGGTAGTCTCCGTGACTACAGTGATCTGCCGGGATTTGTAGAAAGACTGTTTACTTCCATTGACATGCTGCGGGTTCTTTGTAAGCCCTGCCATAAAGGTGTCACACAGGAAGAGAAGAAAAGAAACAAGGAGCTACTCAATGACTGAACAGAACAAGACCAATGATGAAACCTTCAGCTGCTCGATCAACTTCTCTAGCAAGGACTATCCTGCTCGTGGTGTTGAACTCTCGTACAGCTTTAGCCATGACATGACTGATCGTATCCTCGAAGGCAAAGACGTCCCACCTTCCTACGCAGCAGCTCATGAGATTGCATCCATCATTCAGATGATGCAGAGCCAGCAGCCTTCGTTCAATTACACTGACGATGAACTGGCAGCTATGCCGGAGGACAAGCAAGACGAAGCTATTCGTGAGGCAGCTGCTACAGCAATCCACACGATGCGTGTCATGAGACTCCCGAAGAACTGATGCGTACCCTCATTCTCGACATTGAGACTTCCCCGAACCTTGCATGGGTTTGGGGTTTGAGGAACCAGTTCGTCGCTATCAATCAGATTGAACAGAGTAGCGAGATGCTGAGTTGGGCTGCCAAGTGGAGAGGGAGCAACGAGACTTACTTCGGCTCCACCTTCCACAATGGTAAGCAAGATATGCTGGAAGGCTTGCATGAGATGATGGAAGAGGCTGACATTATTGTGACTTTCAATGGTGAACGCTTCGATCTTCCGATCATCAATCAGGAGTTCTTGTTCGCAGGAATGAATCCTCCCAAGCCGTATATGTCTGTGGATCTGTATCGTACTGTGAGCCGTCGCTTCCGCACTCCAAGTAACAAGCTGGCCTACTGGCTGGAGCGTCTGGGTCTGGAAGGTAAGGCTGACACTGGCGGCTTCGAGTTGTGGAAGAAGTGTATGCTCGGCGACAATGAAGCATGGGCCACCATGATGCAGTACAACACGGATGACGTTATCCGTACTGAGCAGCTGATGGAAAAGATCCTCCCATGGATTCCCAACTTCCCAGTTGAAGTTGTAGCTGACGCAGTGGATCAGGAAGGCAAGCCGGTTGTGAAGTGTGCCTGCGGTAGTTGTCGTATCCAGCGACGTGGTTACAAGCGCACTGCGTCTGGTCTGCACTATCGTCAGTACGCCTGTATGGATTGTGGCAGATGGTTCAGGGAACGTACCCACGACAAGGAAGTAGCAAAGAGTCCGCTGGTTCACGCAGGTCAAATCTAAGGAGGCTGTATGACGTTCAAAGAAAAGATGAAGCTCCAGATTCGTAATTGGCGATGGTGGGCTACGTTGCCTATTACGATTGCTACTATCTTGACCGCGCTGGCTGTTGCTGCTGTCGCACTTGGTGCTTACGTCAGTGTGTTGATTATGGAGCTTGTGATGGTTAGCATTATGCTGGGCTTTAAAGTAGTATGCCGGTGGCGTAACGTGGGTGTGAAGATACAGACAGCACCAGTTAAGTTTAACGGACTACTCGTTAAGGTGTGATGTTCAACAAAGGCTGCCTTCGGGTGGCCCTTTTCTTTAGGAGGATCTATGTGGTTTGAGATTGGAACACAAAGAGACAAGGGCTGGTATCACCACGAGTTTGACATTCACCGCCCAGACAACTATCCTGTGGAAAAGCTCAGGGAAGAGATGTCAGATAAGCTAGGCACTCATAAAGACAACATCATTGTGGAGGAGATTCGTGTATACTCACCTTGAAGACGCACTTGACATTCTCTCGTTCTTGCATAATCATTCTCTGATGACAGAGCCTCTGCGTGATGTTATCGAGAGTGCAAGGGAGAGCATCCAGATGTACATTGAAGAAGGATACAGAATGAAGCCGGAGGAAACATCTATTGGTGATTGATGCGCGCGTGACGTTTGGCAACAAGTTCATTGCCGATCAGCAGAACAAGACGACTAAGGAAACCGATGATCGTCTGAAGGAGATGGGCCCCTCGTTTGTTAAGATGGTGGGCATGGCTTTGAATGCAGCAGAGAAGGAGAAGAGCAATGCGTAAGATAGGTTCATGGGCTATGACTATCTGTTGCCTGCCGCTGCTCTTCATTGTCTACCTATGCCACAGGTTCATTGAGCTTGTATTTGGTGGGATGGACATTGTGGCCGAAGGCTTTGACAGAGCAGCAAACCTTATCAACAAACTCCCCGGTGGTCTAGACTAAAAGAAAAGGCCCCGCGTTAGCAGGGCCCTTGGGTTACAGCACAGCGTCGTAGCATTCTTTCAGGGTGACATACGCGCGGAGTAGCACCGGATACTTCGTGGCTACATCTGCGCTCCACTCTTTGAACTCACCATCAGCAGGAGTGGATAGCTCCTTCACCGTGAACTCTTTAACGTCCACCGTCGCTGAGCTTGGGCAGAGTCGCGGCACGGTTGATGGCTCTAGCGGCTTCATTGAAGCGCACCCACTCATCAGCAGAAAGACTGCACTCAGGCTTAGTGCCCGCAGCTTTGATAGCGTCACGTAGTTTCTCCTTGGTACTCTGGACTTCAGCTGCAAGCTTAGCGTTGTCCTTCTCTATGTACTGAATGACAGGAACTCTCTTCTCAATAGTCTCCATCATAATCACTGTGCGAAGTTTCTCATCAGAGAGTTTCTTCTCAGCTTCTTGTACTTGGCAGTTGGCCTGACCCTTCTCGTAGGAGATGTAGCTA
>NZ_JAVWTF010000090.1:0-3141 GCF_036667855.1 Aurantimicrobium sp.
TGTGTTCGCTGTGCTGGTAGGACCGTCGGTGTATATAGAAGACTACCGGCACTCTAACGGGAGAGATGTATGACTGAAAAGAGATACTACCTTGTCAAGCCTGTAGTGTCATCAATGACCAACGTGGTGGATAGACACCACCCTGATAATGTGGTAGCATACTGCCTTGACGAAATGAAGGCTGAGTTGATTATGTGGCTGTTGAATGACAGCTGGGACAAGGCTAGAAAAAGGAGCGAATGAGTAACTACTACGAGAAGCTAAGTAAAGAAAGGAAGGAGCTGCAAGAGAAGGGCTTGCTTCCACAGTGGTATACTACTGGTGGTTACCAGTTGTTCAGGCAGAAGTATCAATGGGCGGAGAACCCCTATGCTCAGTATATGGCAATCGCTGCGACAGCAGCTAAACACACTGACGACGCTCCTAAGTGGAAGGACAAATTCTTCGAGTTGCTGTGGAACGGATGGCTCTCTCCATCAACTCCAGTCCTCGCTAACATGGGAACTACTAGAGGGTTCCCTGTATCTTGCTCCGGGAGTTACACAGTCGACAGCATCGACGGCTTCTATTCCGCTCTTCACGAGGAAGCTCTTCTTACTAAGGGCGGATTTGGGACGTCAACTTATCTTGGAGACATTCGACCCAGGGGTAGCAGGATTAGTTCGGGCGGCAAAGCGTCTGGAATTATGCCCGTTCTTAATGCTCGAATCCAAACAGCGAGAGACGTTAGTCAGGGTGGTGTACGTCGAGGAGCTGACGCCTCGTATATTCCGATTAGTCACGGAGACTTTGAAGAAGCGGTAGGTTTGCTGGAGCACAACCCAGATGATCTGAACATCGGTTGGGTTCTGCGTGACGCAGATGTTCACGCCATCACGGGTGAGCTGAACGAGGAGACTCGTCCTATTAAGCTGCGCTTTGCGCAGACGCTGAAGGCGAAGACCACTACTGGTAAGGGCTACTACTGGAAGACTGACGCAGCCAATCGAAAGCTGCCGAAGTATTATCCGGTGGGGAGTAAGGGTAGCAATCTGTGCAGTGAGATTAACTTGCCGTCGGATGCTGACCACACCTTCACCTGCGTGTTGTCGTCTATGAACCTTGCACTGTATGATGAATGGAGGGACACTGATGCAATCTTCACAGCGACTGTCTTCCTTGACTGCGTGGCTAGCGAGTTCATTGCGCAGGCAAAGGGAGTTCCGGGCCTTGAGAGAGCAGTGCGCTTTACTGAGAAGGCACGGGCTATTGGGCTCGGAGTGTGCGGGTACCACACATATTTGCAGAAACAAGGATGGGTGTTCGATGGTATCGATTCCATGGCCTTCAATGTCGAGTTCTTCAAGAAACTAGACACCGAAAGTTATCGCGCATCTATTTGGATGGGTAAGGAGTGGGGCTGTCCTGAGTGGGTGGTAAACGCTGATCCTGCCAAGTTCCCCTTTGTAAGCGCTGAGGATCTAAAGGACAGGGGTGCATTCCAGTCTGCCGATGGACTGGCATTTATCCCAGCTGTACGCAACTGCTCGCGCATTGCTATTGCTCCCACCAAGAGTACGGCTCTGATTATGGGTGGTGTGTCTGAGGGTATCAATCCTGACGTGGGCTTCACGTACACGCAGGGTACTGCTGCTGGTGAGGTTGATCGTGTGTCGCCTGTGATCCTTGAGATTATGAAGGAGCGCGGGGTGTACACCACTAAGCACATCAAGCAGATGACTGACGCCTTCGGTAGTGTGCAGGGTGTGGATTGGCTGAGCGATGAAGAGAAGGCTGTGTTCCGAACGGCGTTTGAAATCAACCAGTTCAGCATTGTCCGTATGGCTGGTATGCGTGGTAGGTATATTGACCAGTGGCAGAGTCTCAACTTGTTCTTCGCTGGTGACGCACCGTCCTCGTACATCCGAGACGTCCACTACGAAGCACTTGCAAACGATGATGTGATTGGGCTATACTATCTGTATAGTCAGTCTGGTGTTAAGGGTAGCGATCCGGAGGCATGTGAAGTATGTCAGTAACTACTGCCATTAGAATCCTTAAAGATGAACTGGACAACATCCGACTCAATGCACCAGCACATGAGGAAGGTGGAGTGGAAGCTTATTGGAAGACTTCACTACAGGGCACTGGAGATAAAATCGAACGCGCCTTAAAGGAGTTGGATAGTGCGGAAGAATAAGAGCTACCACATTAATGACGGAGGCAGCCTCCGGGCTGCCTCTTTGAAAGAGTACAAAGAATTTGCAAAGGAGATTACTAATGGAAACCAATCGTCGCCGGTATGTGCTTATCAATCGAGTGTCTGGGAATCACATGGGTTCGTTCAAGACCCGCCGAGTAGCTCGAATGATTAAGAAGCTCATGGATTTTGAGCCGCTGATTTTTGATATGAATCGTAAGGAGGTTGTTCGATGATCTATACTGTAGCCCTACACACCCCAGCTCGTATGCTGACGATTGAAGCTGATCGCTTCTATGTTGACAACAACTTCCTCGTGTTCACTTCGGGTGGTGGCGAAGACTACGGCTCCAATGGTGGTCGTCCTGCCGGGTTCCCGGTGGCGCAGATTTTGTTCGTTACCGCAGAGTCCGCTGTCCACACCCATCGGGTGTTCCCGAATGCTTCGATGATTGAGCCTCGCTTGATTGATGAAGAAGAACTTGCTCGTGCCCGCCATCAGCTGAGCTATGCTCCTGCCATTCGTAGCGTGGACACCACTGCTCCGCGGGTCCCAGCATTCCCATCGAGCGAAGGTAGACTGTCTGCTCCTCATTTCGACGCAGCCATGGCTGCTCGTGAAGCAGCACAGTATCCCGTCTACAATATTACTCACGCGGAAGCGCAGGAATCCTCTGTCAGTCTGGTGGCTCACCCACCAATTAGAGCTACTCCAGTTGGATACGGTGATACTTTGGCTGGTAGAGCGGCCCGTTCCACTTACGAAGATCCCTTCGGGATTAGAGAGGAGCCCCGCCTCTAATGGAACAGCTGATCGACAAAGTTATCCAGTGGGGTAAGGACAGGAACATCATCGGTGGCGCAACTCCGCTAAGCCAGCAGAACAAACTGGAAGAGGAAGTCGCTGAACTTCGCAAGGCTCTGGAAGATAATGATGGTCCGGAGATTGTGGATGCCATTGG
>NZ_JAVWTF010000091.1:0-3100 GCF_036667855.1 Aurantimicrobium sp.
GCGAGTCTGAACGAAAAAGCGGTGATAGCGCAGGTACTTTTGCTTTCATAAAAACTAAATATATCTTTATTTTATACAAAACAAAATAATGATGTGGATGTCTCTCCATTCATCTGGTGTCGCCCTTCCTGCCGCGCCCGGCGATATGGTGATGACAATTCGAGGGAGTAAGAACATGAACAAGTCACTGTTCTGGATTTATGTGGTTTTGTCGATCGTCGGCCTTGTCACTGCCTGGATCTTCAACGGTCTTGCTACATGAACGCCTGGTTCGGCACTGCAGTGGACTGGGTGCTTTCGGCAGACTTCACCGTCGTGGCAATTGCCGTTGTGGTGTTCATGATCACTGAAGCTCGTCGACTCAAGATGAAGCGCGTTTGGCTCTACATCCTGCTTTCCGGTGTCACCGCAATGGCATTCACCTTCCCGCTGTTTATGGCCATGCGTGAACGTCAGCTGGCAAAGATTTCTTCAACACAGATTGCTGTCTAGGCTGAAGTCATGGCGAACAACAACTCCATCAAGAGCATTGGCTCCACTAACTCCGTGCTGAGCATCATGTCGAGCATCGCGTTCCTGGGATTGATGGCTTCTCGGAACCGTCGAAAGAAGTAGTTCTCTTCGTTTTTCCTCACCTTTCGGGGGAATAGCCCCTTTCTCAGGTTTTCTCCGGTAGAAATAGGTCATGAGCGTGCGAACTCCTGATCCCAACGGCGGCTGGCTAAGTGATGACGAACTCTCCTCCATCCGCCGCCGACTTCCCCTTCTCTATGTCGAGGCTGTTCCTGTCCGCGTAGACGGCCTCGGTGTTGTCACCGAGGTGGGACTGTTGTTGCGCGCTAATGCCACCGGTGAAATGACCCGAACAATTGTCTCGGGCCGAGTGATGTATGGCGAAACACTGAGAGAAGCTTTGTTCCGTCACTTGGAGAAGGACCTTGGTCCGATGGCTTTCCCACTTCTGCCGGCTAACCCCAATCCTTTCCACGTTGCCGAGTATTTCCCTCTGCCAGGCATCTCCCAGTTCACTGATGAGCGTCAGCATGCTGTGTCTTTGGCCTATGTCGTTCCCGTCACGGGAACATGTGATCCTCGTCAAGATGCGCTCGAAATCACCTGGCTGACTCCTCGTGAAGCAGCCAGCGACGCCGTCTCTGCCGAGATGGAAGGCGGTCGCGGAGCACTTCTCCGCGCAGCTTTAGCCTCCGTCGGTGCGCTGAACTAGCACTAACTGTGAATAGGGGGAGAAACCCCCGGTTTGTACTTTTGCCCTAAATTTTCGCCAAAATCTGCCCATATACTTGTAAAGACTGTTTATTCTGGCTTGTTTGGCGAAAGGACACCGTGGATAACGATCTTCCCGTTGTGCTTGCCAAGAGGGGTTTGGACCCCGAGCAAGTCAATGTCGCACTGGGTGACGTCCAGGTCGAGGTATCTCGCCTGGAGTCAGAGCGCGCTGAAATCGATAAGCGCATTGACACTCTGACCCGCGAAATCGCTGAGGTCCGCAGTGCGTTGAAGCGCGCGAGTGCAAAGCCTTCATTCTCTGACTTGGGCGCTGCTTTTGAGCAGACTCTTCGTGTTGCCGAAGAGCAAGCCGGCAAACTCATCGCTGATGCACAAACCGCCAGCACTAACACTCGTCGCGCTGCTGAAGCAGATGCTGCGTCGGTCACTGAAACCGCTGAGAAGCAGGCGACCAAGGTTGTTTCAGATGCAGAGAGTCGTGTTGAACGACTTCTCAAGGAGTCTGAAAAGAAGTTTGAAGACACCCTCAAGGTTGCTCGTGCAGCTCTTGTGAAGGCAGAGGCAGAGTTTGCCAAGGCACAGCAAGAAGCAACTGCCATCACGGCAGAGGGTGAGCGCAAGCGCGCCAACCTGGAAGCAGACCTTGCTCGTGAAATAGATCAGTCACGCGGTGAGATCGCCACTCTTCGCCAGCTTCACGAACGTGATCAACGACGTATCAGTGACGAGGTAGATGCTGCTCGTGCCAAGGCAGAGCGTGAAAGCACTCGCCTTGCTACCGAAAACGAGGCATACATCCGCCACCTCCTTGAGGATTCACAGCAGCAGCTCGACGAAGCACGCCTGCGTGCCCGCGAGATGGTTGTGGAAGCACAGAAGAACTTTGGCCAGGCTCGTCAAGATGGTGTTGCACTGGTTCGCGAAGCACGTGAAACTGCTGCGGGCATCGTTCGCCGTGCTCGTGCTCGTGCCCAGACTCTGACCGAGCGTCTTGAAGAACGTAACGCAGAATTGCTGGCTAACAGTGAGCAGATCGTCGAAGATCTGTCCTTCGAGCGCGAAGCTGTTGAAGCGTTCAACTCGGAGCTACGCATCATCTCGATGAGTGATCGTGTTTCCGACGAGGCAGAGATGCCCTATGACTTTGACGCTGAGCTCCCTTCCGATCAGGAGCTCACTGCAGAAACTTTCGACATGAATGATGATTCCGTGTCTCCTGAAAAGTCGGAAGGCTAGGGATAACTCATGGATATCACTCGTAACTTCCGCACCGTTCGTAAGAACGGTTATGACCCTGCTGACGTCAAGCGCGCATTCCGCGATGCTGAGTCACGAGTTGAAGAACTCCTGCAAACCACACGTTCTGGTGTGGCAACAGTGGACAAGCTCGAGCGTGAACTCGCTGACATGCGCGATGCTCTTCGTCGTTCCAACGCTAAGCCCACCTTCGCTGATCTTGGTTCTGCATTTGAGCAGACCCTGCGCGTTGCTGAAGAACAAGCAGACAAGATGGTTGCAGACGCTGACGCTGACGCCAAGGTCGTTCGTGAATCTGCGCGTGCTCTTGCTGACCAGGTCAACCGCACTGCTCGTAACAAGGCAAATTCTTTACTCAATGTGACCGAGGCCCAGATCGAAGACAAGCGTCTGGAAATTGAACGCGAAGTTTCTCAGCTGACCATGGAAGCAGAGACGCTGGTCCTTCAGGGTCAGACTCTGAAAGAAACTGCAATGCGCCGCGAGGCAGCCCTTGTTGCTGAAGCAGAACGTGACGCTGCTGAAGTTCGTTCGCGACTTCACCAGGAAATTGAGGACGTCAAGACCGAGCTGGAAACCTTACGCCAGATTGCTG
>NZ_JAVWTF010000092.1:0-2961 GCF_036667855.1 Aurantimicrobium sp.
ATCCACATTCTTGTTGTAGTGGATAACGCGACCATCTGGAAGAGTCCGTGAATACGAAGTCCGGTGAATACCCCGGTCCCAATCCCGAACATTACGAATATGGAAACCAGTTAGCCTCGCTGCTTCCGCGCGATGAACACCCGCAGCACGAAGACGGAAATATTCCTCCTTGCGCAAAGCCCGAGCGCCACCGACATCGACACCAGCAGCAACAAGCCATTGATAAACCGTCAAATAAGGAAAACCCAACTCGCGTGCAACAGCACGACAGTTACCTAACCGAGTGAAAGCTTCAACGGCAGCTAACTTTTCAGCTGCGGTGTAACGCCTTCGAGAACGTGTGGGTGGCGGGGTAAAAGACATGGTCGTTGCAACCTCCAAAAGGATGGAGTGTTGCAACGACCATTAGAACCCAAGTTCCTGCGGGGTTTTTGTAGTTCTTATCGAAGGATTAGTCCTTCTTTGCTTCGGGCTTCTTAGCAGCAGGCTTCTTCTCAGCAGGTGCCTTCTCAGCCTTAGCGGGCTTCTCAGCCTTCTTGTCTTCCACGAGAGCGAATGCGCTCATGTCGACAGCCTTGCCCTTGGTGTCTACGACCTTGGCCTTGCCCAAGATGATGCTGACAGCCTTGTTACGGGCAACTTCAGCGACCATGGACGCGATCTGGTTGTTTTCAGTGAGGATCTTGGCGAACTCGGAAGGATCCATCTGGTACTGCATTGCACCCTGGATGATGTACTGAGTGAGCTCGTCCTGGCTGACCTGAACATCTTCGGACTCAGCGATCGTGTCGAGCAAGATCTGAGTTGCGAACAGAGTCTGCGACTCCTCGATGACCTCTGCACGGTGCTTGTCATCTTCGAGACGACCCTCACCCTCGAGGTGGCGGTGCACCTCGTCATCGATAACGGCCTGAGGAACTTCAATCTTGGTGTCAGCAACGAGCTTGGCAACAAGCTTCTCACGTGCTTCACGAGCCTGAACAGCAACCTTGCGCTGCTCTGCCTGAGCCTTGAGGCTCTCGGTCAGCTCGGCGATGGTGTCGAATTCAGAGGCGATCTGAGCGAAGTCATCGTCAGCCTTGGGAAGCTCGCGCTCCTTGACTGCGGTAACGGTGACAGCAATCTGTGCCTTCTCACCTTCGTGGTCGCCACCGAGCAGGTTGGACTCGAAGGTGGTGGACTCACCAGCGGTGAGAGATTCAATGGCTTCATCGATACCCTCGATGAGCTCGCCAGAGCCAACCTCGTAGGAGATGGACTGAGCAGTGTCGACCTCGGTGCCACCAATGGTTGCAACCAGGTCTAGCTGAGCGAAGTCACCCTTCTTAGCTGGACGGTCAACAGTGACGAGGGTGCCGAAGCGGCTACGCAGCTCGTCGAGTTCCTTCTGAACGTCTTCCTTAGACACTGTTGCTGCTTCAACCTCAACGGTGAGACCGTCGAGCTGAGGAAGCTTCACCTCGGGACGAACGTCAACCTCGATGGTGACAACCAGGTCGCCAGAGAAGTCCTTCTCGGCTGGCCAGGTGGTGATGTCTGCTTCGGGGCGACCCATGGGGCGCACCTTCTCGTCGAGAACTGCCTGGCGGTAGAAACCTTCGAGACCCTCGTTCACAGCGTGCTCGAGCACAGCCATGCGACCAACGCGCTGGTCGATCAGTGCCGCAGGAGCCTTGCCCTTGCGGAATCCGGGAACGTTGAGAGATTCAGCAATGTGCTCGTAAGCGTGCTTGATTGCTGGCTTCAGCTCATCTGCGGTCACCGTGATGGTGAGTTTCGCGCGAGTGTTGCTGAGTTTTTCGACCTTGGTCTTCACGAAGGGGTACTCCTGCTTGATGGTGATGGATCTGGATGTGGTCGGGGCGACAGGATTCGAACCTGCGACCTCCCGCTCCCAAAGCGGGCGCTCTAGCCAAGCTGAGCTACGCCCCGGTCCTGCAGTCAGTTATTCAAAGAAGACAACTTGCAAGGCCGGTATTCGCCGAGGCGAAATGACCGAGTACCACTCTACTATGTATAAGATAGTTTGAGTGCCCACCGAGAAACCGGTGAATTGCACGGGGATGTAGCTCAATGGTAGAGCCTCAGTCTTCCAAACTGATTACGCGGGTTCGATTCCCGTCATCCCCTCCATGTGATGTTCCAGGACATCGTGGACACCTGAACCCCCGGAAACGGGGTTCAGGTGTCTTTTTATTTCTTGGGTTGATAGTTCTTGTTCGGGTCGATTTCGTATTCACCGAGGACTGTTCCTTGGGTGTCGATTATGGTGACGTCTTTGTCTTTGACTAGCGCGATGACTTCTTCTCGTTCGTGTTGTCTGCCGACTCCGAGGTGGAGCATCTTGTTGCCGTAACGCAATGTGATGCGGCCTTCGTTGACTTTGTCGTAGCGAACTTTCCAAATGGATTCTGAACCGGTGGGTGTGGCTTTGGGGATGAGCCCGTAAGCGGTTGCGGGAGTGTTTCGTCCGATGGATCGGTGGGGTCGGATGTGGTTGTAGTAGTGACGGAAGTTATCGAGTTGCTGCTGGAGTTCTTCCAGGCTGTGGGCTGCGGGTTGGGCGGTGAGGAACAGTTTCAGGGTTTGCCAGAGCCTCTCGATTTTGCCTTGCGTGGTGGGTTTGTAGGGGCGTCCATTCTTTTGCTGGATGCCCTCTAGTGACAGCAACGTTTCAAACGCGTTCGAGTTTCCTTCGCCCCTTCCGCCTCCAGCATGACGGGTGGTGTAAACCATTCCGTTATCGGTCAGGGTTGATGCAGGAAGGCCATATTCGTTCGTGGCGGTAGTGAATGTGGTGGTGACTGTTGTGCCACTGATGCGTCTGTGGACGCTCAGATGTAGCAAGAAACGTGAATGGTCATCTATCCAACCGATGATCTCGGTGTCTGCTCCGGAGGCCAGTCTCCAGTGGGTGAAATCTGACTGCCATGTCTCGTTGGGTTGATCTGCTTGGAAACG
>NZ_JAVWTF010000093.1:0-2922 GCF_036667855.1 Aurantimicrobium sp.
CGGTGTCACCAGATGTCATAGCCGCGTTAACTGCCTCAATGACGGAAGGTGCAATAGGCACATCCATCTCTGCCACCCACAGCGGCAAAACATCAGGACCATAGTGCTGCCACTTGGCGCTGGTACGGGTTTTGAGCTGGTCGAGAGTGTAGCTAGTGAAGGGAGTACTCATTGCTTCAGCCTAGGGCTGGAGTCGAGTTATCTGCCAGTGACTATCCACAAGTTCGTAACGCACGCGATCATGGAAACGCATGGAGCGCCCCTGCCAGAATTCGAAAGCGTGAGGAATCACGCGGAAGCCACCCCAATGCTCAGGTCTGGGCACGACCGTGTCACCGGGGTACTTCGCTTCGAGTGCTGCAAGTTGCTTGTCCAGTTCCTCACGTGAAGCAATGGGTGCTGACTGGTCACTGGCTGCCGAGGCAAGCTGAGCACCCTTGGGGCGACGATTCCAGTAGAGGTCACTCACCTCTGCCACGGTGGGCTTGGCTTCGCCATAGACAATCACCTGGCGCTTGAGCCCATACCAGGGGAACAGCAGCGAGATGCTGGGATTGTGCAGCAGAGCCTTGCCCTTGCGGGAGGTGTAGTTGGTGACGAACTCGAGGCCGGTGTCGTCCAAACCCTTGAGCAGGACTGTGCGGGAACTCACAGCACCATCGGGATCGATGGTGCTGGCCACCATGGCGTTGGGCTCAAAGACGTCCTCGTCTTCAGCCTGCTTCAGCCACTGCGCAAACTGAGCCAGAGGATCAGGCAGCGCAATCGATTCGTCGAAGGGCACATTGCCGTAGTCGGTGTGACGAGAAAGTGAATCCATGATTTACGCCTTGGGTTTGAGTTCGCCACGGATGAGCTTGTGTTGAGCAGCCTGGGCAACCGGGCGAATCGTGATCATGTCCATGTTGACGTGGCTAGGAAGTTCAATGGCGTGCACAATCGCTTCGGCAACATCTTCAGCCACCAAAGGGTTCTTCACATCTGCATAGAGTGCGTCGACCTTGGCAGTGTCACCACCTAAACGGTTGAACGCGAACTCATCGGTCTTCACCATGCCGGGAGCAATCTCGAGAACACGGATCGGTTCACCGGCAAGCTCCAAGCGCAACACACCAACAACACCGTGCGCAGCAAACTTGGCCGCGTTATATCCGCCGCCGCCTTCATAAGGAACGAAGCCTGCTGTGGAGGTCACGGTCATGATGTCGGCGTGGCCGTCTGCTGCTGCCTTGCGGAGCAAGGGTAGCAGCGCACTGGTCACGCGCTGAACGCCAATGACATTGACGTCAAACATGCGCTTCCAGTCTTCAGGGTCGCTGTCTTCAACCGAGGAGGCGCCGAAGGCGCCACCGGCGTTATTCACCAGAGCGTGAACAGGGCCTGAATCGGCGAGGAAGTCACGCAGGGAATCCACGTCTTCTTGCTTGGTCACATCAGCAACAAAGGTGCTGATGCCGGTCTCAGCTTCGAGGGCAGCAAGGCGATCTGCTCGGCGGGCAACGCCGACAACCTTCCAGCCATGCTGGGCAAATAGACGTGCAGTAGCCTGACCAATACCGGAGCTAGCTCCAGTGATAACAACGCGACGAGTGCTCATAGAGCAAACTTACCGCGGTCGGCTGGCGTGTGTTTAGCCTGCGCGACGGCGACGCAGTACAGCGTCGAGGTCGAGCTGCGTTGATTCAGTTTCCGCAACAACACCCATGCCGGCCAGACGAGCGGTGACGCTGTCAGCAACAGGTGCCTGAACGGGAGTAGCTGGAACAGAGCGACGGAGGTTTTCCAGGCCAGCCTGATCCATGCTCATACGCTCAACCAGTGCCGACTCCTGAGCGTTCTGGCGCATACGGTCAGCAGCCAACTGCGACTGAACAACAGCCTGAGCCAGAGTTCCTTCGGAAAGGTGAAGTGGACGAGGCAGAGCAGTGGGGGTCCAGGTGCGAGTGGCAGGTGCCGCCTTGAAGTAACCCTGGTCAAAGACATCAGAAGCGAAGCGGTCAGCGTTCGCTGGAGCAACCTCTGCAGGTGCACTCACCGAAACAACAACTTCCTGAACTACCAACGCAATAGCGAAGGAGATGCAGGAGATAGCGAGGGTTTCCCAGCTTCCACCGTTGACTAGAAGGACAATGCCAGTAACAACTCCAGCGATGGTGGCCAGTAAGAAGACGGCACTTGCCAACCGGTTACGGCGAGCGCGGCGAGCAGCGGTCACAGCTGCTTCGTCATAGCCCACAGCACGACCGGTTGCCTGTCGAACCTGTGCACGGGCGGCAGCTTCTGCCTGGCGCAGGACACGCTTTTGTTCAATCACGGCGCGTGCGGATGCTTCCACGCGAATCTCCTCGGGAACGTCAGTGGTTTCAGCCAGCGCGCGGATGGTTTGTTGCATGCGCACGGCATTGCGCTCGGTCGCATCGAAGTTGCGACGGCGCAGGTAGGTCGGAATCAAATACACAACCCAGAGGGCAGCAGCAATAGCGAAAACTATGCCGCCACCGAACATTCCACCACTCATGTTTCTAAGTTACGAGTGAAACTCCCCGTTGCCCTTTAAGGGCAGGGTGTGTTGTTTTCCTGTGACGAAGCTGTTATCTACCAAGTGCATCAAAGTCAGCGGCAGGAACCATGCTGACATCGGCAGGAACGAGTCCCAACTGCCATCTATTCAAGACGCCCGCAGGCACTTCTTCTTGTGTGAGGGCGTAAGAAAAGTGGTCGCGCCAATCGCCGTTAATGTGGATATAGCGGCGACGTAAACCCTCATAACGGAAGCCCAGCTTCTCCACAATGCGCAGCGAAGCTGCGTTCTCGGGACGAATGCAGATCTCCATGCGGTGAAGACCCAAGTTCTGCAAGCAGTAATCCGTTGCCAAGGCAACGGCAGTGGGAGTGACACCCTTGCCTGCCACGCGTTCAGCA
>NZ_JAVWTF010000094.1:0-2882 GCF_036667855.1 Aurantimicrobium sp.
CTGATGGAACCGGAATGCCTGACTCGTCTACCGGTGCTGTCGAGAGCGTGGATGCTGAAGTTTCACGTGTGGTGGAGCTCGTGCTCGAACACGCCGCAGAGCGCCCCACCGAATCACTCATGGTCATCACGGCCAGCCCCAAGCATGCCGTGCGCGTAGAGCAATCCGTTCTCTCTGCTTTTGCTCGCCGTGCTGATCTGGCCGAGTTCATCTTAGAAGATCGCCCCGAAGCCTTCGCTGTGATGACCCTCGAGCAGGCCGTGGCACAAAGCCGCGACCGCGTCATCTTCTCTATCGGTTATGGTCGCACTCCTCATGGTCGTTTGCTCTCTGACTTTGGCGCACTGGCTCTTCCTGGTGGTGAGCGACTGCTTGCAGTGGGCATGACCCGTGCTCGTCGTTCGATGGAGATTGTCTCCTGCTTCCGTCCTGGTGACATCGATGAGAGTCGCCTCTCGGACGGTATGCGCGCACTGGCTGAGGTCCTCTCCGAGACCGAGAAGCCTCACACTCGTGCCGAGAACACCGATGCGCCTGAGCCCATGCTGGTTGATCTGGCGAAGCGCTTGGAGCGTCGTGGTCTCCGCGTCTCGCTCAACCACGCAGGCGAGATTGCCCTGGCAGCGTCCTTCCAGGGCCGTGCTGTTGCGGTGGAGACCGATGCTGTGCTGGCTCGAGGCAGCCTGCGCGAATCACTACGTTTGCGCCCCGAGATGCTGCGCCGCCTCGGTTGGCACTACATCCGCATTCACGCCTTTGAACTCTTTGCTGATCCCGAGGCTGTTGCCACTCGTATTGCGGCACTCATCGGTGTTGAGCCCCAGGAAGACGACATTCAAACCGCACCCATTGAGATTCCAGTTGCTGCCGCTGCTGCAACGGTTGTGGTGGAAGAGGTCGTCGACGAGGTCATCGACAACGAGATCGTGGAAGAAGTTGTCTCCGTTGAGCTGACGGAAACTGTCGTTGTCGAAGAAATTGATGGTGAACTCCTCATCGAAGACGTGGTTGAAGAATCCGTCACGGTGACCGAGGTCGTTACAGATTCTCCTCGCAGTGTTGAGCCTGACGCGATCACTGAGCCCATCGATCTTCCTGAAAAGTAAAGAACGCATCTGATGGCTGAGAAGTCCGACTCTGCGCCAACTCCCCGTTCACGCAAGAACCGCCGTGTTCAGTGGCAACCAGAGGGTGTCACGGTTGATCCCAGCTTTGTTGATGCTCCTGCAGACGACTCAGGGGAAGACTGGGCAGAGCGCAGTCTGAGTAATGATGAACAGCTTAAGCGCGACAAACCACCCCACTGGGGCTAACGCTTCTTAGGAAGAAGAACTGGACGAGCCAGAAGTGCTCGAGCCTGAGCTTGAACTCTTCGAGTCTCCACTCGAGCGAGAGTCTGTGCGGTAGAAACCAGAGCCGTTGAACGTCACGCCCACGGTGTTGAACAATTTGCGCAGCTTGCCCTTGCAGGAAGGGCATTCGGTCAGTGAGTCATCGCTGAGTGCCTGCTGAATATCGAAAGCGTTGTCACACTCGGTGCAGCGGTAGGAATAGGTGGGCACAAGATCTCCGTGTTGCGTTGGTGGTGCGAATTAGAACGTAATGAGGGCGGAAGGGGTGACCACGCCGGTCACCGGCTGGTCATGCACTTCGCGGGGGAGTGAATCAACGTATTCACTATCGAACACGATGGCATAGACAGGTGGACGTTTGCCCATCGAGCCGAGGGTCTTGTCGAAGTAGCCACGACCCCAGCCCATGCGCACACCCTTCTTATCCACTGCGGAGGCAGGAACAATAATGAGGTCCACACCATTGATGGCGATAGGTCCGAGCAGTTCACCAGTGGGCTCAGGCAAGCCAAACATCCCGATGTTTTCATCGGGGGTGTCATTTGCAATGGCCCAGTCCAGCAAGCCGTCATCACGGGTCACGGGAAGAAGAACTTCAATGTTGTTCTCATAGGCCCAGGTGAGGAAGGGGCGAGTTTCGGGCTCGGTGGGGGTGGCGAGATAGCAGGAAAGCTTCTTCACGCCACGGGCAGCAACAAGGTGCTTCAGGTGCTCTGTAATCGCAGCAGTGTCGGCATCACGTTCGTGGGCACTCATATTGCGGCGACGATCACGAATCTCGGCACGCAAAGCCTGCTTTGCGGCCACGAGGTCTTCGGTCATGCCCCCAGTCTAATTGCCTCTCACATCAGCCAGTGGGCTTCGTTAGGCTGGTGGGCATGGCCGCCATCATTCCGACTCTGACCGAGGGTCGCGTGAGCATTCGTGGGATTAAACCCCGCGATGCCAAGAAGCTCGAAGAAGAGCTGATGCGTAATCGCTCATGGCTGCGCCAGTGGGAAGCCACCGCTCCTCAAAGCTTTGTCAGCTTTGACACCAAAGCAGGAATCAAGAACCTCCTAGCCCACGCACGCGCGGGATCGGGACTGCCCTTCGCCATCGAATATGACGGCGAACTGGTTGGTCAACTCAACGTCTCCGGCATTGTCTATGGGTCTCTCTCTTCCGCGCAGCTGGGCTACTGGGTTGCAGAACGCGTGGCAGGCAAGGGAGTGACCCCCACGGCCGTTGCCCTGGCAACTGATTACTGCCTGCAGAACTTGGGTCTTCATCGCATGGAGATCTGCATTCGTCCCGAGAACGCAGCATCGCTGCGCATCGTGGAGAAGCTGGGCTTCCGTTATGAGGGCTTACGTCGCCGCTATATCCACATTAACGGCGACTGGCGTGACCACTTTTCTTACGCCCTCACGCAAGAAGAAGTGCCTGCGGGGGTTCTCAATAGATGGCAGTTGGGTCTTGTCCCTGCGGATGTCAGCATGGTTCCTGCCGCTGACTTCGATGCTCTGGGTCGATAACGCTTTCCTGCAG
>NZ_JAVWTF010000095.1:0-2823 GCF_036667855.1 Aurantimicrobium sp.
TGGCCACCACTGACAAGCCCGGCATCATTGCCGAAGGACGTGACATCACCACCGTTGTTGCCCCTGATGCTCCCGCCCGAATCCTGCTCACTGCCAGTGAAGAAGCTAGAATGGCAAGGCGGTCTGCGGAACTTCCACAGCAATCGCAAGATCAAACGGCGTCTGCACTGCGTGCCAGGGATGCAGCCGACTCGCGTGTATCTGACTTCATGACCGCCGCCGATGGCGTTGTGACCGTCGATTCGACTGACTTCTCATATGAGCAGACGATTGATGCGGTCGTAGAGGTTATTCGTTCACGCACGTCGTAAGCCGTGCGAAGGAGAAAATAATGGCTGATAACAAGCCCACCGACGAAGAATTCTTCGACGACGAATTAGACCAAGATGGACTTTCCGAGCGTCTGGATGACCTCGATGAAGAACTAGCCATTGCCCGCGCAGCTTCGCTTCGCGCAGGCCTGGACGACTACGACCTCGACGAGGAAGACTTCGAACTCCTCGACACCGTCACTGAAGACCCCGACAAGATCACCTACCTGCCCGCACTTCCCGTGCTGGCAGTAGTGGGACGCCCCAACGTAGGTAAGTCTGCACTGGTGAACCGCATCATCGGTCGCCGCGAAGCCGTTGTGGAAGACACCCCAGGTGTGACCCGCGACCGCGTCAACTACAAGGCAGAGTGGATGGAACGTCAGTTCACCCTCGTCGACACCGGCGGCTGGGAGCCAGACGCCAAGGGCATCAACGCATCCGTTGCCGCCCAGGCCGAGGTTGCAATCGACCTCGCTGATGCTGTTCTTTTCGTCGTCGACGGCAACGTCGGTGCGACTGCAACCGACGAGCATGTTGTCAAACTTCTGCGCAAGACCAAGAAGCCTGTGTACCTGTTGGCGAACAAGGTCGATGACGCACGCCAAGAGCCCAACATTGCCACATTGTGGTCGCTGGGCCTGGGTGAGCCCTACCCTGTCTCTGCACTCCACGGCCGAGGTGTTGCCGACCTTCTTGACCTCGTTATTCCGAAGCTTCCAGAAGTTTCTGCCGTAGCAAAGCAGGAAGTTGGCGGTCCTCGCCGCGTTGCAATCCTGGGACGCCCCAACGTGGGTAAGTCGTCACTGCTCAACAAGGCAGCCGGTGAAGAGCGCGTGGTCGTCAATGACCTCGCTGGAACCACTCGTGACCCCGTTGATGAGCAGGTAGAGATTGCTGGCAAGGTGTGGCGCTTCGTCGACACCGCCGGTATTCGTCGCCGCGTTCACCTGCAGCAGGGCGCTGACTTCTATGCAACCCTGCGCACCAGCGCTGCTTTGGAAAAGGCAGAAGTTGCAGTCGTCATGATTGACGTCACCGAGCCCATCTCGGAGCAGGACGTGCGCATCATTGACTTGGTCCTCGAGTCTGGTCGTGCACTGGTCCTTGCTTTCAATAAGTGGGACATGCTCGACGATGACCGTCGTCGTTACCTCGAGCGTGAAATCGAACAGGACCTGGCACATGTTGCCTGGGCTCCTCGTGTGAACATCTCTGCTCGTACCGGTCGCCACATGGAGAAGCTGGTACCAGCCCTCGAGCGTGCGCTTGAGTCATGGGATACCCGTATTCCTACCGGTAAGTTCAACGCCTTCTTGGCTGAGCTCACCGCGGCACATCCCCACCCTCTTCGTGGTGGAAAGCAGCCTCGTATTCTCTTCGGAACGCAGTCCTCGACTCGTCCACCTACTTTCGTGCTCTTCACCACAGGATTCCTGGACCCCGGTTACCGCCGTTACATCCAGCGTCGTCTGCGTGAGATCTACGGCTTCGAAGGTTCACCCATCAACGTCAACATGCGCGTGCGCGAAAAGCGCAAGCGATAACCTTCACTCATGGGTAACGTCCCGCCACACCTGCCACCGCCACACTTACGTGACCCCGGTGATGCGTGGGCGGTGGGACCTGACGGTCAGAAGTTCTGGGGTGCTTTTGGTGCTGCTGGGCTTCTTGTCTGGCACAGAGAAGCGGGAATCCTGCTGCAACACCGTGCCGAGTGGTCACACCACGGTGGCACATGGGGGATACCTGGCGGAGCCATCCGCCAAGGAGAGGATGCCATTTCTGGTGCCTTACGTGAAGCCAATGAAGAAGCAGGTGTTCCTGCAGAATCGGTGACAGTTCTCTTTACCGAAGTTCTGGATCTCGACTTCTGGAGCTACACCACCGTCGTGGTGGAATCATCTGAGGTGTTTGAACCCGTCATGGGAGATAGTGAAAGCGAAGCTCTCGCGTGGATTGCACTTGATCTGGTGGAATCCTTTGAACTTCACCCTGGATTTGGTAAGTCGTGGCCAGCGCTCAAGCTCAAGCTTGAAGATTTAGCGAACTAGATCAGCATCACAATCTAGAGTTGTCTCATGGCAACTTCCCGCGGATTTGATCGAGTCGTCAACTTCTCTGACGCTGTCGTGGCAATTGCCATCACCATTCTGGTTCTGCCTCTTGTTGACGAAGCAAGCAGTATTGGCCACGGCGATGTGAATCACTTCCTGGCTGGTATTGGTGCTCAGGTTTATGTCTTTGTCTTGAGCTTTGCGGTCATTGCCTACTACTGGTTCCTGCACCACACCTTCTTTGAACAACTGCAGCAGGTGGACAGGCGCATCATGCTCCTGAATACCCTGTGGTTATTTGGCATCGTCTTCATTCCGTTTCCCACGGCACTGATTGTCGACTCAAATGGACCTGCAGGCTGGGCAACGACTATTTACATGGGAACCATGTTGTTCCTGGCCATCATTCAACTCGCAATGAAGGTTTACGTTCAGAAACACAAAGATCTGTTGAC
>NZ_JAVWTF010000096.1:0-648 GCF_036667855.1 Aurantimicrobium sp.
TACACGATATTTCTCGTCCATCGAGCCAAATGTGAGGCGGAAAGATTGGGCACGGTGTCAGGAATGATCGAAGCTGTAGCACACACTGGAGGCGTCATCACTAGCGCAGGAATAGTCCTAGCTGCTGTTTTCGCTGCTCTAGGTGTCCTTCCCCTGGTTACCCTCGGGCAACTTGGGATAATTGTAGGTGTGGGAGTGGTCATCGATACTCTGGTCGTACGAACTGTCATAGTCCCTGCGTTGTTTAGTGCAATCGGTGTCCGTATCTGGTGGCCACACAAACTAGTTAAGAATGATGTAGCTCCCTCAAGGAGCGCCGATGTTTATCGGTAATAATACGGAGCTGGTGTGAGCGAAACAGTACAAAAAGGTTTGGTGACCGAAAACAACACTGAACTGATGATGCGTATTGCACAGCATGTCCTCGCACTGATACTGATTCTGATAGCTGTCCTGAGATCCTTCTCTACGGGGGATTCCAGTTTGTGGGTAATCTCTATTGGAATTGTGCTTCTTGCTTGGGACGCAACATGGTTCCTCGCTGACCGGGGAATGAGGAAATGGTTCACTCCAACAACGTGGATAGTTGGATTTACAATCCTTTGGTTATTCTCAGTCGTTATTTCTGCTGAGTTCATCTGGATAGCA
>NZ_JAVWTF010000096.1:658-2296 GCF_036667855.1 Aurantimicrobium sp.
GCGGGTCATCAATTCTCTCTCAAAGTCGGAATTGCATACTCGGGATTAATATTTGCTGTTGTCGTCCTCGCACCCCTTCTGCATTTTGATGCCCTCAACTTTGCCAGCGTAATTGGTCCTGCAATTGGTGGCTTATTTGCCTTTGGAATCTCTCGTGGCTACCTCCAGCTACTACACAGTGCACGTGAAAGAGAAGAACTCTTAGCCTCACTGCAAAGTGCCCAGCTAGAGTTTTTGCTTTTGCAGGATGAACTTGCAGTTACTCAGAGAGAATCTGGGGCAATTGAAGAAAGAACCAGAATTGCACGTGATTTGCACGACACAATTGCCCAGTCCCTCACGTCAATTCGCCTTTTAGCTCATGCCTCTACTTCCCAGGTAGATGCGTCACAAGCAATTATGACTCTGCAGCACATTGAAACAATCGCTAAAGAAAGCCTTGTGGATGTTCGAAAAATTCTGGATGAACTCGTTCCTGCCGAACTCGAGAACACACAAATAGTCATCGCAATTCAGAACATGTTGGAGAGACTGCGTCAGGAATTTGGTGTGCAGTTCGAGTTACATATCGACAGTGAATTACCGAAAATTCGCGCAGATGTCGAAGTTGCACTACTTCGCACCACACAATCCGCTTTAGCAAACATACGACTGCATTCACGAGCAAACCGAATAGTCGTTGAATTATTTAACCGCTCGAATCAGTTACGCCTCACAATCAGTGACAACGGTGTTGGGTTTGATACTGCAGATTGGGAAACGTCCCCCACGAAAGAGTCTCAGAAATTTGGATTGAGACTGATGAGGGACAGACTGCGAGAATTGGGGGGAAGCTTGTCAATTAATAGCAGCCCCGAAACGGGAACATCAGTCTCGGTGAGTTTGCCTAGCGCACTTTCCCACAGCAATAGCAAATAACAAGAGCGAGCATAGGTTGCATTGATAAAAGTTATGTTGGTCGATGACCACCCTGTTGTCCGCAAAGGACTCCTAGCTGTGCTCAGCACAGAAAATATAGAGGTTGTTAGCTCTGTCGGCTCTGGCGAAGAAGCACTCTCCAAAGCTTCATCCGTTAATCCAGACGTGGTGTTGTGCGATCTTCGTCTAGGTGAGGGTATTGACGGCATAGATACCACTGCTGCATTGCGACTGCTGAAAACTCCCCCCGCAGTTATTATTTTGTCCACGCATAACCGCGATGCAGAAATTCTCGCTTCAATCAAAGCGGGTGCTTCAGGGTATGTACTCAAAGATTCTGAACCTGAGCAAATAATCTCAGCAATTCACGCTGCGTCTGAAGGTAAAACATTCTTCTCTCCAAAGATTGCTGAAAAAGTCTTCAACGGGCTTTCAAACCCTCTCCCCAAACTGACTGCGCGTGAAACTGAGGTTCTTGGTCTGATTGCTGGTGGAAGTGGAAACAAAGAAATCGCTGAAAAGCTTCACCTCTCTGAGGCAACCGTGAAAAGCCACGTTTCGCACATAATCACAAAATTGAATGCTGACAATAGATCTCGCGCCATCAGCAAAGCAATTGCGCTGGGGCTGATTTAAGACTTAATCCAGATACGTACTCAAATCTCTTAAATGAGATTGAGACTGTGATGAGGCTTTAAGAGCCTCAAGAACCAACGGATT
>NZ_JAVWTF010000096.1:2306-2656 GCF_036667855.1 Aurantimicrobium sp.
GGGAAAACCCCTACATGCTTGAAAATCAAGGTCATGTAGGGGTTTTCTTTGGCGGTCCCGGTGGGATTTGAAATCTTAAGGTAGCCCCTGACGTCACTGAGGCTCTTTCAGAGGTACCCGGAAATACGTTGTTATTTATGGTATTTCGTTAGTTCAGATCAATGAAGGTCTTCGTCGAATTGTGTCTACGGTGTGAACACATGCCGGTTTTGACGTGAAGTGCGGCTGGGCAGATACGACGACCTCAAAATACAAGGCAAGTGCGTCGAGCATGAAGGGTCGTCCGCGTCAATCCATTCAAGAGCCACAGAAACGAGGCGTGAGTAGCTGCGTTCGTCACTTTCGCGGGA
>NZ_JAVWTF010000097.1:0-2644 GCF_036667855.1 Aurantimicrobium sp.
ATTGAGTCCCAAAGCAATGTCGAGAACAACGAGTTCAGACAAGACCTTGTCGTAGTTGGCAAGCAGGTCTGCAACGCCAACTGGAACCTCAGGAACTGCACCGGCAACAACGTAGCGCTGCCACAGCACACGCTGCTGCTGAATCTCGGTAAGAGCCTCGTGCATGTCGGGGACGTTCGCACCAGGACGCACGTATTCGAAGGCCAATTTCTTCAGACGTCGACGGTCGCCGCCGCTCATGCCGCTACCTCGACCAGAGGTGGCAGTGATCAGCTCAGTGAGCGGGCGGTCATATACCGAGGGCAGGAACTTATCCAGGGTCTCGCGAATGTTCACGAGAAGTTCGAGATATATGCCGAGCTCTTCGAGGTTCTCGAAGGGACGCATCTTGGTGCGGCTGAAAACTTCTTCAGCACGTTCGAGCAACTTGGGTAGCTCGGTGGTGTGCAAGCGCTTGGCCTGCTCGTGTGCAGCGGTGGTTTCCTCAGGCGTGGGGAAGTTTGCCCCATACCAAGGAGAGTCATCAGGGCCGTAACGGAATTCACCGAGGGCTGCAGCCTTGATCAGACTGGCTGCCGCCTGGGGTCGAGAGTTCGCGAGGCCTTCGATGGCGCGGCGAGGTAAGCGAGCTGTGGTCGAAGGCGGAGTGGGAAGCAAGCTCAAACGAGAGAGCTCTTCGAGTGAATCCAGAACAGAGACGCCGAGAACTTCGTCTTTGCGGGTGAGCGAGCTGCGGTAGTCCAGCAGAACCTTGCGCAAACGAAGCAGGGCGTCGTCCACGTCGGTGACGTTGGGGCGCGTGGCTTTCTCATTACGCAGGATGGCATTGATTAGATCGCGACGCAGCGTGCGAGGGGAAACGGTGAGACCGTCGAGACCAACCTGACCCAAACGGTGAACAACAGAGTCGAGGCTTGAGCGACGAGCACCCACAACCAGCACGCGCTTGTGTGCACCGGTGAGAACACCAATGGCGTTCACAATGGTCTGCGTTCCACCCGTGCCCGGCAGCGTCTTCACAACCAGAGAATTACCGGCGGCAATCTCGGCCACGATGTTCTCTTGCTCAGCATCTGCATCGAGCAACAAAGTGTCCGTTGCCGGTGGACGTTCGTCCTGACCGACAACGACAGCGTCCTTGTGTTCGTTGGTGAGGCGAGTGCGCGCGGTGACATTCCCGGCGAGCGCATCCAAGATGGGGTGAGCGAGCTCTTGAACGTCCGCCACCATCGCGGCGGAGAGATCAGAGAAGCTCGAGGCAACCAGGCGAGGCTCCACCTCGAAGTTACTCAGGTGCTGAGTCAGTCCACGCAAGCGCTCAATGACAGGCAGTGGGTTGAACATGCCATCGAGGTTGGCTAGCGCAACGAACGAGTCAGCATCTAGTGCGATACCGAGCTGGCTCTCCAAAGCACGTGCGAGCTGAGGGTTCAGGAAAGGCTGACCACTGAGCTTGAGTTCAAAGTCTTTGCCATAGCGACGCAGCGACATCGGGCGCAGCAACACTGGGCCACAGTAGTCGCGGTCCTGGAAGGTCCACTTGGCAATACCGAGGGCGAGGTAGACAGATTCGATGCTGCGCATCGAACGCATCTCGGTGCTCTTGGCCGAGATAGCTGCCGCAGCCAATCGAGCGTTACGCAGAGCGAACTCTTCACGAATCAGGTTCGAGAGCAGGGTGGGCTTGCCCGAGATAAACGAGGGCAGACCACCGGGGTGTATTGAGGTGAGCTCAATACGAGTGCGAGGAGTATCGACGAACTGAATCAGGGGTGAGGTGCCACCGACAACAGCAAGTTCTTCACGCCACTGGTTCCAGACAGGCTCTGCCACGTTGATGTTCGACAGCGCGGAGTTGAGGCTTCCCGCGGTGGGAGCAAGCAGATCAACAGCAGGTTCTGCCTCGGCCGAAAGCTCGGGGAATGGGTCGTCATCGATCGAGATCTGCTCGCCGATGTTCGACGGAGTCTCTTCAGGTTCTAACGACTCGTCGCCAGACTTTCGATTACGGGGCCACACATGAAAAACACTATGTCTCAGGCAGGGATAAACCCCGTAGTGACACCTATTTTTGAGGGTTTCCTAGCTGTTAGTCAGCTGCTGCCAGCTGGCCACAGGCCCCATCAATATCCTTGCCGCGCGTATCACGCAAGGTGGTGGGAATACCGCGCTCTTCAATGCGGCGGACAAACTCTCTCGCAATGTGAGGCTCGGAGGCAGTCCAGATGGATCCGGGGGTGGGGTTGAGGGGAATAGGGTTCACATGAACCCAACCGCGACCGCGTTCATTGAGCTTGTCTGCCAACAGATCAGCACGCCAGGCATGGTCGTTCATGTCTTTGATCAAGGCGTATTCGATGTCACCGGGATGAGCTCATCACGGAGTTCGTCATCAGGGGCGTGGAGAGACAGAGCGAAGGTAAGCTGCAGACCTTCGTCTGCGAGCTTGTGAATAGCGGGAGCGAGCCCCACAGAAGAAACGGTGATGTGGCGAGCAGACATACCCAAGCCTTCAGGCTGGGGAGCCAGCATCGTACGCACCGCCGTCATGAGGCGGTTGTAGTTAGCCAGGGGTTCACCCATACCCATGAACACGATGTTGGTCACGCGTTCTGGCTGACCCTCAGCGTCTTGGTTTCCTGCA
>NZ_JAVWTF010000098.1:0-2603 GCF_036667855.1 Aurantimicrobium sp.
TCTCTTACTCTCTGCCTCATCCTCTCGTGTGGCACCAATGCCGATAAGAACGTCGGCCTGCGCAGGGATACCAGTGTTAGAGAAGTCAACGTCACCCATGTCAAGCAGACGCTTACCCTCGGCGCTATCACCAGCCTGCGTGGTGGACACAACAATCACACCATGCTTCTTACCGATGTTCCGCATGGCGCTAGCAGCGTACTCCAGCTGCAACACCTTGTTGGTTTCCTTCATCTGCAAGTTGCGAAGCTGATCTACAACAATCCACTTCGGTTCAAATTGTTCGATGAATCGCTCAATGTCAGCAGGCGAGCCGGGAGACAGTGACACGAACATGATGTTTTCCAAGCCACGCTTACGCGCAAGCTCTTCCCACTTACCAATGTCCTTGACCAACTGTTCTTCTGGTGCACCAGTGAGACAACTTACTGCACGTGCATACACATCGTCGAGCACATCTTCGTTGAGGAAGTAGATGCCCTTGGCTCCCTGATTAGCGAAGCCACATGCAATGGTGATGTTGAATGCAGTCTTGCCCATCTCTGGGCGAGCGAACGTGATGATGTGATGGCCAGGGCCAACACCACCCTTAAGGAATCCATTCAGTTCGAGAGGATAAACCTTCAGCAGTCCAGTGCCTTCGGCTTTCTTTGAGAACACATCCCTGAAGTTATTGCTATCCAGTATCTCAACGCCTTTAACGTTAAGATCTGACAGGCTCTCGATCCCCTTAAGCCTCTGCCAATCCGCCATGTGTTCGGACGGATCAGTCTTGTTGACAGCTGCCAATGCAATCTTCTGCATGACCGCTTCCATCTTACTACTGATGATAAGACTGTCCACGTTAGCTGCACTACTTCCATGTGCACGCGCTTCGCGGATCAAGGTGGCAAACCTTTCTTGATGCTTCTTGTTACCGGTTGTCGTTTCCATCTGAGCAATCAACAGCTCATGATCCACATGTGTTGCGTTGGGATCACGCTCGTAATAACCGTTGATGTTCTTCTTGACCAGCTGATACTCTCGGCTGTAATCCTTGTCAGTCAGATGCTCATTAACAAGATCGAACGTATTGCGTGACGCCATGATAGCGCCAAGGATGTTAGCTTCCATTTCGTGCCTCCGCTTCTGTTGCCCTATGCTCCAGAGAAATCATATCAACTGCCATAGAATACATGGCGTCTCTCAAGAGAATAGTACCATCAGCTTTAACACGCTCCCTGCAATCGTCCACACGCTCGGTGATGAGGGCGATAGTATCCTCGTCTTCTCCACCAAACTTTTCAACAAGCTCGTCAGTGAGGTAGTCAAACCAACTGTCAACAGCTGGGCAAGTCTCACCGGCATAGCTGAATGCTAATTTCCTAATTGCTTTATCCGTCAAGTGTCTCCTTTAGTTCATGGCCCGTACCTCGCTGACAAACTTCGTGAAGTTTGCATCATCCATATCCTTCACATCCTCCTTGTCCAACGGTTTAACGTTAAAGAGTCCAGAGAATCGGGGCATGTACAGCGCCTGCTTGATGGCCTGATCTGTCGCGTCGTTGTCCAACACGATGATTGCTTTCCTGAATCCTGCCTTAACAATCTCGTCAGCTCTCGCTTCATTGATCGTAGTCCCAAGCAAGGCAACCGCATCCATACCCGCACACATCAGACGATGTGCTGACGGAGCGTCCTCTACAACAACAACGGTGGTGCCGTATCGACTGGCTCGGAACCAAGCGATACTCTCTCCGGTATCTGGAAGCACTTCGTTCATGGCCTTTGGTGTGTCACCCCAGTATGAACGGAAGATAAACCCTCGGCGACGACCGTCTGGGTCACGGATGGGGATCATTACTCTGCGTCCCCGGCCTGCATAGGCGGGTGTATATGACCAGCCCGTCTCGCCGAAAGTTTCAACCGGAACATGCAGGCGTTCAGCCAGCATTAATGCAACCTCGTCCGGTAAGGGTTGCGCGTGATAGGTGTATGTTGAGCGAGCCTTGACCGGAGCGGTGCCCTCACCACCCGGCATCCCGCCTCTCCATCCACCCCTGAAGTTACACGAGGAACGATGACAACGCCACCACAGGAGACCTTCGCCTGTCATACCAACAGACAGAGAACTCTCCTTGTCCTGACCACCGAGGCAGCGAGGACATTCCTGTGATGACTGAATCGTGTCACGCTCCATGTCACCATAAGAAAGGATGATGTTATCACGTGGTGTCATTACTCAGTCCTCTTGATGTGTTCCTTTGCAAGCTGAGCACACAGAATCAGATCATCCAACCATCCGGCATCGAACTTGAAGTTCTTACGATGCCATGCTTCGTCATCCTCAATCACCATTGTGATGATTGGTGCCATCTTGTGCACGGTCCCATCACGCCCGTTGTACGGAAGGCGGGTAGTAATGTCCATACCCATCAGCTTGCCGTGAACAACTGGCGGACTCAGGTCACTCATGCTCTACTCCTTACCAGTCGATGTTGATGATGTATTCGCCAGCAGGGATCAGGCCCTTACTGTGCAGATCGTTAAGTACCATGTCATGATGAGGATAGAAGTTGCGATCCCACCACAGGCCGGTGCGGAATTCAGACAGTGATTCTGTG
>NZ_JAVWTF010000099.1:0-2600 GCF_036667855.1 Aurantimicrobium sp.
CGCCACACAGCCGTCGAAGAAATGGGTGACCGATGTTACTGAGTTTTATGTTCTGGGGCAGAAGCAATATCTCTCGCCGGTGATTGATCTCTTCAACCGGGAAGTGATCTCTTATGAACTAGCACCCTCACCAGTGATGGGGCTGGTCACAGGAATGTTGGAGAAAGCTTTCGCGCAGCTCAAGCCAGGCACTGGGTTGGTGATGCATTCAGATCAGGGATGGCATTACCGTCATGCTGGCTATCAACTCGCGTTGAAACAACGCGGCATCACTCAATCAATGTCACGCAAAGGCAACTGTCTCGATAACGCCGTTGCAGAGAACTTCTTCGGACATTTCAAAGAAGAGTTCTTGCGTCAACAAACCTTCACGAGCATGCCCCAGTTCAAGCGGGAACTAGCGAAATACATTCACTGGTTCAACCATGAACGCATCCAAGAAAAGTTGAAGGGACTGAGCCCGGTTGACTACCGGACACAGTCCCTTGCAAACTTAGAAATGACTCCCTATTAGAACTCCCACTTAAGGGGTTCAGTTCAATTGGAGGGGCCTTCTTCGTTAATGCTTATTTATGCGAAGGGGTTCGGCGTCATGGTGTACTTCGTGGAGAGGTACTCGTTGATTCCTTCGAAGCCACCTTCACGGCCGAGACCTGACATCTTCACGCCACCGAATGGGGCAGACGCGTTGGAGATAACGCCAGCGTTGAGACCCATCATTCCGGTCTGCAGCTTCTCAATCAGACGCTGACCGCGCTTGAAGTCTTCGGTGTAGACATAGCCGATGAGACCGTATTCGGTGTCGTTGGCAATGGCGATGCCTTCTTCTTCGGTCTTGAACGTGGTGATGGAAAGCACAGGGCCAAAGATTTCTTCGGTCATGATGTCTGCTTCGGAGGTGACTCCGGTGAGAACCGTGGGCTCATAGAAGGTGCCAGCACCGTCAACTGCCTTACCACCGGTGAGAACGGATGCACCCTTTGAGACGGCATCCTGAACTAGCTGGTCTGCCTTTGCCACTGCCTTGCTGTCGATGAGGGGGCCAATGCTGACGCCGTCTTCGGTGCCGCGACCAATCTTCATGGCCTTCACGCGCTCAGTGACCTTCTGTGCAAACGCGTCAGCAACACTCTCGTGCACGATCACACGGTTGGCTGCAGTGCATGCCTGACCGATGTTGCGGAACTTCGCAATCATCACGCCGTCTACAGCCTTGTCGAGATCTGCATCTTCGAAGACGAGGAATGGTGCGTTTCCGCCGAGCTCCATCGAGGTGCGGAGCATGTTTTCGGTGGCAAGCTTCATCAGCGACTGACCAACACCAGTGGAACCGGTGAAGGAGAGCTTGCGCAGACGCTTGTCGGTGACGATGGGGTCAGAAACCTCAGCGGTAGTGGAGGTGGTGAACACGTTCACCACACCTGCGGGAACACCGCACTCTTCCAAAATCTTGACGAAGTAGAGAGTGGTGAGAGGCGTCAGGGTTGCGGGCTTAACCACGACGGTGCAGCCAGCTGCCAGTGCGGGCGCAATCTTGCGGGTTGCCATGGCCAGCGGGAAGTTCCACGGGGTGATCAGGTAGCAGGGGCCTACAGGCATCTGGGTCACGATGGTACGACCGGTGCCTTCTGGGTTGGTGCCGTAGCGACCGGTAATGCGCACAGCTTCTTCGCTGAACCAGCGCAGGAACTCGGAACCGTAGTTGACTTCACCGATGGCCTCAGCAAGGGGCTTACCCATCTCGAGGGTCATCAGCAGTGCAAACTCATCCTTGAGCTCCTGAACGCGGTCAAACGCCTTGCGCAGGATCTCGCCACGGACACGGGGTGCAGTGGCTGCCCAGGCGTCCTGCGCCGCTACAGCGGCGTCCAGGGCCTTCATACCGTCTGCAGGGGAAGCGTCAGCGATGCTCTTGATGACCAGACCCGTTGCGGGGTCGTGCACATCGACGGTCTTGCCACCGGCAGCATCTACCCATTGGCCGTTGATATACAGCTGAGATGGGACCTTAGCGAGCAGTTCTGATTCGGAAATCGTTGACATTCTTCACCTTTTCTACGGATTCCTCATTCTAATCCCAAAATCGGTGCGGAATAAAGAGGTCGTTCGTACTCAAATGATATTACAAGAACTCAGCCCCCTATCTCTAGGGGGCTGAGGATGGTTTTACTTGCTTTCGCGACCGAGCTTGCTGGGCCACCAGATCTTGGGCCCAATGTCGTAGGCCATGGCAGGAACCAACAAGGTGCGCACCAGCACGGTGTCAATGATCACACCGACCGAGACAATGAAGGCCAGCTGAACCAAGAACAGCAGTGGGATAACACCCAACGCCGCAAAGGTGGCTGCCAACACGACACCCGCAGAGGTGATCACACCACCGGTGACGGTGAGGCCCTTGAGGATGCCCGGGCGGGTGCCAATCTTGATGCTTTCTTCGCGCACACGCGTCATCAAGAAGATGTTGTAGTCAATACCCAACGCCACCAAGAAGACGAATCCAAACAGTGGAACGCTCGCATCAGCACCGGGGAAACCAAACACGTTGTTGAAGAAGATGGCCGAGAGACCCAAAGTTGCGGCGAAGCTCACCACGACGG
>NZ_JAVWTF010000100.1:0-2545 GCF_036667855.1 Aurantimicrobium sp.
GACGTGAATCGACTCAGGGATGGCAGCATCGATGAGGTGCTCGATGCTGTCATAGCCCAGGTGCTTCAGCATCTGGGCTTGTGCAGCAGAGTCAGTTCCGATGTGGCGGTTGACGAACGCGTTCGACATTCAAAATTCCTTGACAGGTTGAGGGCATTACAAAAGATAGAACAGGTGCTGCCAGGGCAGCGACGAGAGTTCTGGGTGAACTATTCGCCCGTGAGTGCGGTGTAAGCGTCAGCGTCCAGCAGCGCGGGAACGTCAGCGAAGCTCACCTTGATGAGCCAGCCAGCGCCGAAGGGGTCTTCGTTGACGAGCTCAGGGCTGGAGACAACTGCGTCGTTGACCTCGGTGACAGTTCCGGTGACGGGAGCGTAAAGTTCGCCCACGCTCTTGGTGGACTCGATCTCGCCAACAACGGTGCCCGCGGTGATGGAGGCGCCGACCTTGGGCAGCTCAACATACACAACGTCGCCGAGCTTTTCGGCGGCGTAAGCGGTGATGCCCACTGTTGCGCTGTCGCCGTCGACAAGCAGCCACTCGTGTTCTTCGGTGTACTTCAGGTTGGTGGGGTTAGCCATGGTTAGTTCTTCTTTCTGCTGTAGAAGGGTAAAGCGGTAACGGTATAGGGAAGACGAGTGCCGCGGATGTCGACATCCACGATGGTGCCAAGCTCAGAGACTGAAGGATCAACAAATGCCATGGCAATGGGGTATTCAAGGGTGGGTGACAGGGCACCGGAGGTGACCACACCCACCTTGTTCTCACCGGAGTAGACCTCATAGTCAGCACGAGCAGCACGCTTGCCTTCGCCGACGAGACCCACCAGAACGGGAGCATCTGCAGAGACGCCCTTCTCAGATGCTGCGCGTCCGACGAAGTCGCCTTCCTTGGACAGGGCAACAACCTTGCCCAGGCCTGCCTGAACAGGAGCGGTGGTGAGGTTGAGCTCGTGACCATAGAGAGGCATACCGGCCTCGAGGCGGAGAGTGTCACGGCATGCCAGACCGGTGGGTACCAGTCCACGGCTTTCACCGGCAGCCATCAATGCGTTCCAAAGAACTGCTGCGTGCTGTACATCGACATAGAGCTCAAAGCCGTCTTCACCGGTGTAGCCGGTACGACCGATCAGCATAGGGTTGCCCAGGAACGTAGCAGGAAGAGACCAGTAGTACTTGAGGGACTCAAGGGTGGGCTCGGGACGCTCAGCAGCTTCAGCTGCGAGCTCGAGACCGACGGTGTGCTTGAGAATGTCGAGAGCGTTGGGTCCCTGCACGGCAATAAGCGCAGTGGCGTCGCTTTCGTCCTTGACGTTGACATCAAAACCTGTGGTGCGGTGGTTCAGTGCCTCAACGGCAGGGAAACGGTTACCTGCATTGGCCACAACCAACCAGTGCTGCTCACCGAGGCGGTAGACCACGAGGTCATCAATGATGCCACCTGCTTCGTTGAGCAGAAGAGAGTACTTAGCCTGGCCAATGTTGATGGCAGAGAGTTTGCCAGCGAGTGCGTAGTCCAGGAATGCACCAGCTTCTGGGCCGGTGACGGAGATCTCAGCCATGTGGGAGATATCGAAAATACCGGCAGCAGTGCGCACGGCGTGGTGCTCAGCCAGGTCGCTGTCATAGCGAACGGGCATCATGAAGCCCGCGAAGTCGGTGAAGCTGGCACCGAGTGATTCGTGCACGGCGTGCAGCGGTGAGTATCGAGGTGAGTCAGACATTGAGTTCTCCTTCGGTCAAAAACCTTTTGAGTGGGAACTCCCCCTCTGTCATTGGTGCCTGAGAGCTTCACTGCCGTAGCAGCTTTCACCGTGGGCGAGATGTTTTGTTCAACATCTTCTTTTCAGAGTGGTCCGTCCGATGCGGTACGCGTACCTGAGAGATTGTCGGGGAGGATTGCTCCTTCGGTGTTCACCTCGAAAGTGAACTCTCCCGCATCGATCGCTAGACCTCGATATTCAGTTAGTAGGTCAAGTCTATGGGCGAGATGCCCCTTGTCACGCATGTTTTCTAGCGTGAGCGGAAGGAATCAGACAAGTCACTTCAAGTCAGGGTTGAAGGTCTGTCATGTGCCCAGCAATGAAGAATCCCCACCTCAGACGAGGTGGGGATTCTTGCCAACCCAATTGGAAGGATTTAATCGGCGGTATGAGCGCGCTTTTCGAGGGTCTTGCCCTTGAAATACTCACTGTTGACCACGTTCCACCAGATCATGAGGAATGCTCCAACAGCGATGGACATCAGACCAACAACACCGACAGCTCCGGCACCAAAGATGGTGACGTTGTTGCCGGCTTCATCGACCAGCCAGTCAGGCAGCAAGAACTGCTGCAAACCGTAAACGAAGACAACAGCCATCGTTGCTCCACCGAGGAATGGAATCAGACCACGCATGAAGAAGTTTCGTGCGTTGGTGAATAAGGTCTTGCGGAAGAACCACGTCGCCGCGAACCCAGTCAGACCGTAGTAGACCGCAATCAACAGACCGAGAGCACCGATCAATGCTGCCAACAGGTCTGGGCTCACGAGGGTGAAGACCAGAT
>NZ_JAVWTF010000101.1:0-2523 GCF_036667855.1 Aurantimicrobium sp.
CTTCCAAGTCAGTACACGGTGGAGTCTGACAAGCGAGAATATGAACGCTACGAAGAGTTCAAGGATGATTTTATCTACAGGCAGCTTGAGTACATTGGCACCATGCTCGCTATCTGGGCTGGTGTATGCGCTGTTTTGTATGCCATTGGTTATGGGTGCGGCTGGGTATATCGAGGGTTTCGCCCTAAGACGGTATAACCAACCACAGCTCACGTTGTGAACAACGGGATTGAGTTGAATGCATGCAGAAGGGTGGCAAAGACTCTGGGAATTGGTGAGGTGGCTAGTGTCCATCTGCACGATGTCCAACCGACGCGTTCCGCTCTGAACGCCACTCACAAACCAGCTTGGCTACGGCAAGACAAGTCAAGTCAAAGTCCTTGTAGAAGCTCTGACAGCGTCATTCCCAGTCCATCAGCAAGCACCTTGGCCGCGTCTAGGCTGGGGTTGGCGGTGCCAGTCTCAATTCGGGACATGTAAGTTCGAACGAACCCGCACTTATCAGCGAAAGCCTCCTGACTGAAGTCCTGACTGTTGCGTAGCTCTCGAATGCGTTGGCCGAAGCCCTTTCTCAAATTCTGATTTGGCTGCATCCCCGAATGATGGTCGGATGTACCCCAATCGTGAACACACTATGTGATGACACACCAAGTGATACATTGATATCCTCGTTGCTCACCCAGCTAGCACCTGACAGGGATGCCCATGAACGAAAAACTGTTTGTACTCACCAACCAGAAGAAGACGACAAATCACATCCTGCACGTGATTCTGACGGTGCTGACAGGAGGGCTATGGCTGCTGGTGTGGGGGATAACAATGCGCAGCAATGACGCCCACAACAAGAGAATCGACAAGCAGATTAATCAGATCATGCTTTACAAAACACAGGGGCTGAGTGACACCGATACGTACCAGCAGATCAAGAAAGACGAACTAAACTACGACGTACTTCAGGGGCGAGTGATATTCGTGATTCTGGTTGTCGTGTTCCTCTACTTCTATCTCCGATAAGCCAGCACCTTCGAAAGGACACATGACTCGATGAAAAAACTGATTCTTTCAGCAGCCCTGCTTGCACTCAGCACCTCCAGCATTGCAGGTGGGCTATCCGAAGAAGAAAACGACATATCGAAATGCGTTGGCTTCGTTGCCTCACAAAAGTACATAAACCCAAAGATGATGGATAATTCTACCGATATCGCTGGAGTCAAGATGAAAGCAGTAGCTATGAAGAACAAGTATCCAGCAACCACGCTGAGGATAATGACAGATACCTCAAGCAACACCGCCAGCATAATAGTCAACTACTTCACAACAGCCGCTAAGAACAATGACAAAGAAAAAATCAATGACATCTATCGACGTGGTATTGCCACCTGCAAGAAGTCAGGACTAACCATAAGCCAAGTAAACGATAAATTCACTGTCACAGTGGACGATATAGATGATGCACTATAACCACACAACTTCAAATGGAACGCTCGTAGCACAGTGACCAGCTCAACTGAGAATGGTATCAGCCCAGCGGAGCTTGAAGGATTACTACCTCCTGGCTTCGCCAGTGTTCTCGCACCGAAAACGTTTCAAGTGTGCTCAACTTCGGCGTGACCGCCGACATTCCTCCGAATGTACTTCAGTAACAAACAAAGATCACACAAATCGAGCTCTACGCTTGTGTTCTTGATCTAGCTATTTGTGTTTGTGCAAAATCGAATTGGGACGATACAGCTGATGTTATTAAAACTGCACACCTTTCCTAGTAATACTCTTAGGATCAATGTGCATTTCTTGCCTTGCAAACTAAAGCTAGGATTGCGATGTGCAACTGGTTTTAACTTAAGCTGCTTGACCGGCTCGCCAGTCGTCTCTCCAGCTTGGTAGTGTGTTTCGATGCACACCAGTCAAGCGAGCAATTTCAGCATTCTTCTTGCCTTGTGCAAACAACTCGCAGACTTGAACTCTACGTACGTCCACAGTCGTTCTACGGTCTTCACCCACTGGACATATTTCAGACAAGCTCCAATCGATCACGGCATGTGGCATATAGGTGGAGACAAGATACTCGGCCACTCGCCCATCCTGCACAAACAGCTGTATCGGCTTGGTATTGCTTCTGTCTCGCACTGCTGTTCGAGTCGCTGCCTGTAAGCTGGGCTCCAAAAATCTGGTGACGATGAATCCTTGGCGAAACTCTCGACCATACTTTGTTGCCAGAAACTCCAGTGCGAGCTGATCGGATGGCGATGGGTTTCCACCAAACAGAAGAATCGCATCAGTTTCGCCCTGATACTCGTTCAAGCCTCGACTGTCGATTGAGCAGCGGTGCACAGCCCCTCGTGTCAACCACCTGAAACTTGCCCAGCTGTTGCTGAACAGCAGTGGAGTTCCGGTAGTTCGCCGAAGGACTGCCCTCAGAATTTCATCAATCACCAGACTCTCTCCCTGCTTCTGTTGATCCATAGAGCTGCCATCATGGGTAGTCATAGTCACTGCGGACTTGCTGTAGTTACGCCCTTTGGG
>NZ_JAVWTF010000102.1:0-1610 GCF_036667855.1 Aurantimicrobium sp.
GTCGTAGGTTTCGAGGCCTTGGTTGATCGACTTGTTGTTCTGGTTGCCGCCGATCTTGTACGACGTGGCGATGCAGATGTCCTGACGCACAGGCAGGCCGGTCTGGTCGAAGAAGTTCGTGTCATCGCTGTTGAAGAACAGGTTGATGTAGAACTTGCCGTTGCGGTACTGGTTCAGCAGTTGCTGAATGTTCATACCCTTGTAGTCCAGCACGCGGATTGCGTTCTCGGCCTTGATAGCGTTGAACGTGTTGTTGATCAGATCCATGATCGCAGCGTCCGAGTTCACATCGAACTCGTTTGGCACCAGCGTACCGTCGGTGATGACGATGGATTTCGGATCGATCTTCAGCGCGTCAGCCAGAGCCAGCGTTGCCTGCTCGACGTACTTCTCGTCCAGAGCGTCAGCCGGAGTACGGGTGATCTCGTAACGCACGCCGCCGATGTTCTCGGTGATCTTTTCCGGATAGTCGCCAGTCTTCTCGACCATCAGGATGTGTGCCGAGGTGATACCGCCGACGGCTTCGGACACGATGATGCCCGAGTAGTTCAGACCGGCGATCTGCTTGAGCAGCTTGACCACGGCGTACTTCTCTTCGGTCTTGACTTCGTCGTTCAGGAACTTGACCTTGGCGTTGATCTTTTCGAACAGCTTCTCGAAGACTTCACCGCCCGAGCCGTAGGTGGCGAGACGCGATTGGATGCCGAAGTGCAGAGGACCACCGCTGTGCGATGCCTGCTGAGCGAAATTGGGGTTGCCGTCAGCCGAACCACCGGTTGCTTGACGAGCTTGCTGTTGTGCGCCACCTTGAACTTTAACGACCATTTTTTTCTCCAGTTGTAAAATGAAATGTGTTTCTATGTGAAACGATAAACTTAATTGATGCTAAGTTAACCACAGCCTTGCGACTGTAGTTCTCTTCATACTATCTATGTGTAAGTATTTTTTTAATTCACTACACTGCGATTCGAGAAGCGGAAAGAGCGGAAGAGGTTATCCTTCCAGCGATTGTATTTCTCCTTACGCTGCTTGACACTGTACAGGTAGTGCAAGTTGCTTATGGCTTTTTCGATATAGTCCTTTACTTTCTCCGGGTCATACTTGTTGTACACCGATCCGATGTGGACGACGTTGTTATTCAGAACAATGATATTTTCATTCCCCTTATAACTGATGTTGATAAAACGAACCAACACTGCTTTTTCTTTACTCGACAGCTCGTACGGCAGATTGATGAAGCAGACGCTACCGGAGCGCTCCATCTTGATCCGACCGAACAACGCTTTCACATGTTCCAGCATCCGAACATAGCTGGTGTTGTCCAGCATATCGAAGGTGGATAACACTTTATCCGACAGCTCCAGCGTGAACTCGTCACCTGCCAAGAAGCTTTGGATCAGTTGTTGGGTATGATTGTCGATGCTTGCATAAGTAATAGTACTCACTAACACACTCCTATTGGATGGGTTATTTAACTCGTTTAGTTCCATTATGAGAGGAAGCTACAACTATTATATATGCTATTATAAATGATTCAGATGCAGGTATTGTTAATTATTCACTTTCCTCGGAATTCTGTGATTCCTTAAGGGTAAGCCAATGCTATATCT
>NZ_JAVWTF010000102.1:1620-2418 GCF_036667855.1 Aurantimicrobium sp.
CGTCGGCTGTACACATTTAACCGTGACAGCATCGAGAATTACTACCAAGATAGAAACTTCGCTGTGAAAAACACGCACATCTTATCGCGTATACTGGAGCACTTCCCCAGCTACACGGGATTTGACAGTTATCGGTATTTAGATTTTGCCAACGATAAGACCAAATACTTAGCGAAACATTTTAAATTTACTAGTGACGATGAAAAAGGAATTGTCCATCCCTCGTACTTCTTCGGCAATGAAGGCGAAGAGATCATCATCTCCAGTTACGATACCTTCAATGTGAAGGACGTCGAGCAGGATTGGAAACGTGCCAAGACCGTTAGCATCCTCAAGCACAACCGCAACGACACCCGTCTGTTATTACCAATGGGGAATGACGATGGTGGCCGTTCGGGACTGGATGTGGTCTTAGTCAATATTCCGAAACTCTCGATCAAGTACCGTGAATTCGTCAAAGAGCAATCGACCAATGCAATGACTGGTGAAGGCTTAGTGCTGAACAAGAACCACTTCGTCATGAAGTATGTACTGAGCACCATGATGGAAGATGAGATCGATCACGTCTTCATGAATAAGATCATGGACCGGTTCTACGAGCGTGAAGAAGTCAGTCCCAAGTTCAAACACCGCTTTAAACTGTTCGAACCCAACACACAAGTGGATCGCTATATCGATCAGACCTTGGATGTGATCACGAGTAAGAATCTGGATTTCGTGAACCTGTTGCATAACATCCAGTTGATCTTCCGTATCGATGCCAGTGAACTGTTGGCGTTAGATGACTTTGGTTATACC
>NZ_JAVWTF010000103.1:0-2213 GCF_036667855.1 Aurantimicrobium sp.
CAGGGCCGGTGGCGCTACATTTCCGGGTATTAAACTTGCAGCACAGGACTTTGGCGGGGTACGCACCACGCTCGTTGCTCTGACCGCAGACTCTTCGGCCTTCTCAGAACTCCACCAACAGGCTACTGGGTATATCTGGCGTAATAGTTTTGGTAATGAATCTGCACGTCTTTCCGACAGAGGTAACTTCTTCAACACTGGTCGTCATTACATTGTTGAAGGTGACGCCGTAGCTCCATTCCCGACAGCCCGTGCCGTTGGTTTGCAGTTCCTGTCGTCTGCCGGACATGGCCGACTGTTCGCTTACAACTATTCATTGAATGTGAATACGGCTATGGTGTATGAGGCTGATGGTCACTACTTCGAGGTGGGTCCTATCATCTCGGCAGCTGGCTTTGGTCCGTCGTCTGATCCTAAACTAAAGGATAGTAAGACGTTCAGAAGTGTTGACAACGCAGTAGAAAAGCTGTATAATCTCAACGTCACCTACGGCAAGTACCACGACTGGTACAACCCTGACGGTAAGGAGCGAGTGTTCCTCATGGCAGACAATGCTATGAAGCAGTACATTCCTCAAGCCTTCCTTGAAGGTCAGGTTGAGAAGGAAGGTGAGAAGTACAATGCTTGGGCTGCCGATCAGGTGATTGCCCTGTGCGTCAAGGCTATACAGGAACTTACTGACAAAGTAAACAACTTGGAGGAACAGCTCAATGAGCAACAGTCGCTTTAAGAAGATTGGGGAGTATGATGTTGAGGCTGTTGCCAAGTCCATCACCTTCCAGTATGACACGGTGAATCCGGGTAACACTCTCATCACCTTTGCCTATCGAGACTATCTGCTCGATGCTGAGAAGGTTCCTGTCACTGAAGCTGGTGACTCTTGGGATCTTATCACTCTGAAGCTCGGGGATATTCTGGACTGGGATTTGGGCGAGGGTATTCCTAGTGTCGTTGCTGCTGTAGAGGCTATCAAGTCCGCCACCAATCTGGCTCACAACAAGAGAGCTAACGGAGGTGTCTAATGGCCGTAGGCTACAGATTTCCTAACGGTGTAGATTTCGATAGTGTGTATGCTGGACGTGTCACCAACCCCACTAGCTTGACGGGGTTCAGAGGACCAGATGGTACTGACCTTGCTTTTAGATATGAGGCTTTCAACGGGGCTGGCCAAGCTGGCCCCAGTGGATACAGACGAACTAATGGTGTAGACCTTAGCTCCACGTTTACCACGGTAGCTTCCAATCCGATCAATGGTAAGAACTTCTCTGCCTCTGGTGGTAGTAATCAGAATGGTGGTAGTGCTACTGGCGTTGTAACGTTCCAGACAAATGGTGATACTCATCTTGTTAATCAGGGCAGTGACCACGCTCCCATTACTGTCATCACTCCTTGGAGTGTGGCAATCTTTAATGGGCAGGGTGACTTGTACGAGATTCACTTTGATACACAGACTGGAACCATCACTGGCTCCTTCGGTGTTTGGATGAGTCTTAGTCAGGCACGAACCATTAGTTGCTCTAGAAGTGGTAATGGGTTCTCATCCGGTAGCTGTAAGTGGTATATGAGGCGCGTCAACACTGTGCCTTTTATCGCCACTGGTAACGTTAACGTATCGGCCAGTGTCGGACAACTTTAACAGGAGGTAGGGATTATAAAGTGGCTAGTCTTATTGCTAGCTGCCATTATCGGGATCTCACTGGTAATGAGGCAGGGAACTTCGGAGACTGTTCAAGGTCCAAGCTCCCTGCCAACTACACAGGAGGAAGAGATATTGAATGAATTGATTTGCCGTCCGCAGTGGCTCGAACAGACCCACGCCGACCTTAAGCGACACGAGGGCTTCCGTCCTTACGCTTACCCCGATCCGCTCTCTCCCCTCGGGAAGAAGCATGGCAGTAAGTTTGGATATAAGCCCGCGCGTAATGTGCTGGCGTCTATTGGTGCTAATGAAAAGGATGGTGCTCCTTGGACTGTGGGCTACGGCTTCACCGGCAAGAACATCACCCCGGACACTACTATCACCGCAGAGGATGCGGATGAAAAACTGTACGACGAGATTGTCGCACATGTCAAGGGTCTGGATAAGCTGGTCCCTGACTGGTTGCAGGCGCCTCTGTATGTTCAGAGTGTGCTAGCTAACCTGATCTTCAACATGGGAGCTGGTGGTCTTGGGGAATTCAAGAACACTTTGAAGATGATTAACTCAGGTAACT
>NZ_JAVWTF010000104.1:0-2188 GCF_036667855.1 Aurantimicrobium sp.
TTGATCTGCTGAACAGCCTGGTTTCCCGTGAGTGCACCGAGTGCAGGTACCCACTCTTCGGTGTGCAGGAGGTTCCAGAGGTTCTCAGCACCGCGTCGAGCCAGGGTTGCCTCTTCAGTGATCGAGCCGCGGAGGCGGATGACTTCTTCAGCGGTGTAGTCGCGCTTGATGCCTGCCCAGCGAGGGTCGGTGTCCCATTCGCGCTGCAGCTGTGCTGCGCTTTGGGTGTTGTCTCCGGTGCGGAATGTCATGTTGATCTCCTTTGATCGATTGGGACGGTTTTGGAAAGTGGGAAACATTTCTGCCATTTGCTTCGTTACTTCGAGTATTTGGCCTCCGCAACCACACTGGATGACATTTCAGGGTAGAAATATGGCAAAACTTCTGTTTTATAAAACTTCCCTTGCTCTGCTGGAGCTGAGAGAGTTAATTCATGAGCGAACCACTAGATGCCCTTCTGATTGGCCGGAACATCCGAGACCTCCGCACTCGTCAGGGAATGACCCTCGAAGCACTCGCTGTTGCCATCGAGCGAGCACCTTCGCAGGTCTCTGCGTTAGAAAACGGCAAGCGTGCTCCTCGAGTCATCCAGCTTCAGCAGATTGCCACCGCTCTCGGGGTTTCCCTCGACGCACTTCTCACCCCAGAACCACTTTCTGATCGCAGCTCAAAAGAGCTCGAGATTGAACGAGCACAGCGCAACGGAATGTATGCCTCGTTGGGACTCCCGGAGATGAAGCTCAGTAAAGGCCTCAGCGAGGGTGTCCTAGACACCATCCTCGGTCTCCAGAAAGAAGTGGAGCGACTCCACCTCCTCAAAGCAGCTACACCCGAAGAAGCGCGGCGCGCTAATTCAGCTCTGCGTCAAGAAATGCGCGAGGTCAACAATTACTACGCCGACCTGGAAGCTCAAGCCAAAGAACTCCACGCCCTGATTGGACACACCACCGGCCCGCTCTCTGAGCGATTGACCGCCGAACTCGCCAACAAACTCGGATTCACTCTGCACTACGTGTCAGATCTTCCCGCATCTACCCGGTCTGTGACAGATACCAAGAACGGCCGCATCTTCCTGCCGGTCCGACGTGAAGGCCGTGAAGGCCGTGATCCACGGACTGCACTTTTGCAAGCTTTGAGCGCACATGTTTTGAAATTCTCTGAACCGACAAACTACGAGGAATACCTCAATCAGCGCGTCCAGTCGAACTACCTTGCTGGTGCTCTTCTTATTCCCGAATCAAGTGCCGTCCCCTTCTTAACTCAAGCTAAAGAGCAACGTGAGCTTTCAGTAGAAGACTTGAGGGACATGTTTGCAGTGGGATATGAAGTTGCTGCCCACCGCTTCTCAAACCTTGCCACCGTCCACTTGGACATCCCTGTGCACTTCCTCAAGGTTCATGAAAGTGGAACTTTGGCGAAGGCATATGAGAACGACAAGGTTGCTTTCCCAACGGATGTTTTTGGTGCCGTTGAAGGCCAGATTGTGTGTCGCAACTGGAGTGCCCGTCGGGTCTTCTCCATCGATGACCGCTTCACGCCCTATCACCAATACACCGACAAGCCCTCGGGCACCTATTGGTGCACGTCACGTATTCAGTCCTCTCCCCAGGGCGACTTCTCGATCAGCGTAGGAACTCCTTTTGCCTCGGTGAAGTGGTTCCGTGGCCGAGACACCAACATTCGCCACCGCTCTGAATGCCCTGATTCGTCGTGCTGTCGTGAAGCACCAGCGGAATTGACCGCAAAATGGGATGAGGGTGTTCGCCCGGTACCCAAAATCAATTCGAGCCTGCTTGCAGCGCTCCCCAGAAATGGAATTCTGGGCGTTGATCAGCGTGAGATTCTTGAATTCTTAGAGGCCCACGAACCCACTAATTAGCTGTGAGAGCTGCCATTGTTCAGCCTAACTTGCACCGTGAATACGACGGCTGAGCTCGTGCGCAGTGGCCGTCATTTCCGGCAGGAGAGAGTCGATTCGCTCTTTGAAAGCTTCTGGGGTATTCAAACCCGCCGCAGAGAAAGTCACGGCGATACCTGCCGCCGGCCAACCAATGTGGTCTTTCACCACGACTCCTACTGAGGCCAAACCCTCCGTGATCTCTCCACGCTCCAGGGAATAACCCTGGGTCGCGGCATCAGTGACGAGTGCTTTGAGCTCGCGATAGGTGCGCGGTCCCGTGCTCGCCAC
>NZ_JAVWTF010000105.1:0-2095 GCF_036667855.1 Aurantimicrobium sp.
AGAGCCTGTTGGAGCTGCTGCTGGGCTGGTAAAATACTGAGCACCAGTTGATTGAGTCATGGTCTTACCGAGAATCCCGAAAGACACAGTAGCCATTGCATTAGGCTGAATACTCAATTCAAATTCGCTAATCTTACAACCAAGAGCCACTTCACTGATTGTCAGGTTTTGGATGTATGATTCAAAAGTAAACGACTTGTCAGTACGTGATGCCGGGTCAAGAGGAATCATCAACTTCTTACCAGCAAGCTTCACTTTCTTAGTGGCACCAGAAGCTTCCGTTACAAGCGTATCAGCTACGGTTAGTTCTAGTGCGGAGACAGCAGTTACGGTCAATGCTCTACCGTTTACAGAAGTAGCAGTGAAGCCTTCGAGCATCACCGTATCACCGATCTTAAAACCGTCGGTAATAAAGCTGCCAGTAGTGCGAGTAATCTTGTTACTACCAGAGTTAGTGATTGAAACGTCAGCGACAGCAGTTGGCGGTGTACTCCATGTGCCACGCAATGCAGCCTCGAAGAAGTCACTGTAAGCAAGAGGACTAAGTTCGCCTTGTAGAGTGCCTTCTACCGCATCAGTACCAGAACGCATGTCAGTAGTTTGTGCAGTGGAGCTGATTTCAGCAGACTCGAAAGTTTCTCGGGTTAGGTTAATTTCCGCCGATACACGACGAATACGTTTACCAGAGCTTGCAAGAGCTTGTTGACCAAAGGCAGTCTCAGGGCCGTAGATTACAGAGCGTAAAACGCCAGAAGTTAGCATTATTTATCCTTGTTTGAAATAGTCAGAACGATAGGGGATTTCAACCATCACTGTCAGCCACTTGTCCCCTAAGTCAACATAATGGCTATATGGATCATTCTGTATCCAAACAGAATTACCTTCATTTGTAAGAATCATTCCCCTTGGGAACCAATCTTCGATTTCTTTTGACACTTCATCTACCCAATCTGTCCCTCTGTTGAGCAGGCTATCCTTGATCCTTACAACAAACGTCCCGTAATATCTTTTGTGAATATCACCTAAACTTGGATTTGCAAGCCCTGCTGGATACAGCACTGGTTGTAGATATTTTTCAACACCTGTCACAGAGAATGATCTGTTTTCCCAAGAAACTTTTAAAGTGGGGCGCTTGGTAGTGATATACTCACTTAGTTTTATCTCGAAGGCTTTACGAATCTCTTTATTACTCATTTGCCTCCTTATACAAATTTATTCATTGCCCAAGATAGCGTATTCCTAATTGGTGCATATGGATCAGTGCGAGGCCAACCAATATCTTCAACATTGATGTGGTAATCTGCTGTGTTATACATAACAACAGAGTTATTACGAAGAAAGTAGTCATCACTGATAAATGACTTAATCATGCTATCTGTTACAGACTTACTTGGGTCTTTTTGTTCTGTTTGAATCTTTCCTACAACAGATGTTCCAATATGCCAGTTAGCTTCATATCTACCAGTACGAACAGGAGAGTTTGCACTCAACTGCAAGAATACTTCTCTTGCAATCTTTGCACTCTTTTCAGCTACATTGAACTGTTGCTCACTGCACCACTCCTTGATGAATGAAAAAGGTTTTTTAGCCATTTTATTTCACCAAAGTGAGAACATAATAGATGGGGTTAGATGTATCTGGATTATGCTCTTTTACGTTTTTGATGGCGTATCTAACACCTTTATGCACTAAGAAACAACCACCATATGCTGTAGGAGCTGGAGCTGTTGATGGAAGAAGATACACTTCCTTATCCCCCATCTCAATCAGTGTTCCATCCTGTGCTTTTTGTCCGTTACCAGATCGTGTAAAGTCAAACCAGATAGTCCGTACAGGGTAGACAGTTGTTGTAACAGATGGAGATGGATTAGATGGGTTATATTCTACTTCTGTATCTACGTGTAGTTCACTGTCAGTTCCTTTAGCAGCGAACATTCGTCTTGCCATTGCTTGTAGACTCATACTAGAATACCAACCGACTTGTTTTTGTTTCTCCAGCAGTAGGAACATCTTTGACAAAATTATTATCAGAGTTATCCTTATTTGCTTCCATGTCTGATAGGCTAATCCCACCAGCATATGCTGTTACAACGCG
>NZ_JAVWTF010000106.1:0-1983 GCF_036667855.1 Aurantimicrobium sp.
TAGCCTTCGCAGAAGAACAGGAGAAGATCCTGTGGTTCCCGAAGGAAATCAATGTGGAGAAGGACGTTCAGGATATTCGAGTACACCTCAGCGAGTCTGAGCGTCACGGTGTTATCACTGTGCTTAAGCTGTTCACCAAGTACGAACTCATTGTCGGCGATGACTATTGGCAGCAGATGACTTCCCGCTTCAAGAAGCCTGCCTGCGTTAGCCGCGCTGCTTCCCTGTTCCAATATGTAGAGAAGGGTATCCATGCTCCGTTCTATTCCAACATCAATACTGCGCTGGGTCTCGGCACGGAAGAGTTCTATAGTGAGTACACTAATGATAGTCTTCTGGCTGACCGTATTAGCTATCTAGAGGAAATGTCCAAGGGTAGTGATGAAGACTTCCTGACTGTGCTGTCGCTCACTGAGGGCGCCATCCTGTACAGTAGCTTCGCATTCCTTAAGCACTTCCAGAGTCAGGGCAAGAACAAGATTCCGAACATCGTTGCTGGTATTAACTTCTCTGTCCGAGACGAAAGCCTGCATTCTCTGACTTCTTCGTGGTTGTACAACACGTTGATTGACGAAGGCGGCACTCGTAACGAGGCTCGTGTCTATGAGATTGCGGAAGTTGTTCGCGCTCATGAACATGCCATCGTGGATAAGATTTTCGAGAAGGGTGCCATTGAGAACATCACTGATGTTCAGATGAAGAACTTCGTGGACTCTCGCATCGATCTTGTCCTTCGTAACCTGGGCTATAAGCCTGTGTATAATCCGTCACACAACCCTGTCGCTGATTGGTTCTATAAGTCCATCAACGATTACGTGGCTAACGACTTCTTCACCCGCACTGGTCGTGAGTACACTCGCGGCCGCAACGTAGAGGAGTTCATCAAGTGAACAATAATTCTGTGCCAGCTCCTGAGCTACCGGAAGGCTACTCGTTTTCTGTTGTCGAGTGTGTTACTACTTCCAACCAAGAGCGTATTAAACAGTGGGGTCCGTTCTGGTGGACCGTAAACTATACCAGTACAAAAAAGAATGAGGATGCCGTCACTGTAGTCGTTAAGCTGGATGGTGTTGGTGAAGTTGCACGTAGCAACGTGGACATGCGATCCCATCTCTACGTGGGAAATGTATCTTTCCCACAGCGTATTGCAAACCGTGTTGAGTATCTGGCCAACCGTGACCACGCATTCCGTAAGGAGAAAGCCATGGTGCGTAATGTACTTGGCGACTATCCGCCGAAGGTGGTGATCGGTTGAACGTTGAACTGATCGATCATATGGGCAGTGACCTCACTGTTGTGAACGCTGCTCGTGTTAGCTTTGCTAAGGAGAGCGAAGCATTCAATGATAAGGATGCCAAGCTCATCAACTACTTGGCTAGGGAGAAACACATCCTCCCGTTCCGCCACCCCACTATCAGCGTTCGATGTAAGGCTCCCATCTTCCTAGCTCGCCAGCTAGGTAAGCATCAGGTGGGACTGACGTGGAGTGAGGAGAGTCGCCGCTACATTGACAGTGAGCCTGAGTTCTTCTTCCCGGACAAGTGGCGTAAGCGTGCAGAGAATGTAAAGCAGGGTAGCCTTGATGAAGAGTTCACTGGTTACGTCGAGACTGAGGAACAGCATGGCGTAGATCGTGGTCCGCAAGAAGCAGCTGAACTCGCTGTTCAGTATTGCTCTGATCTGTATGACGACATGATTAACGCAGGCGTTGCTCCTGAGCAAGCTCGAATGATTCTGCCTCAGAGCATGTATGTCAATTGGGTGTGGACTGGTAGCCTTCTGGCTTTCTATCAACTATATAAACTGAGGACCGAACATGGCGCGCAAATGGAAGCACAACATTTTGCTAATCAACTTGAAGCTGTGGTGGCTCCGCTATACCCGGCTTCGTGGGCAGCCCTCAAAGAATACGCCTAAGCGTACTGATTTCTCCACTGGAGACTGGACGTGATCGTACTACTTATAGTAGCGGTAGTGGTTGTG
>NZ_JAVWTF010000107.1:0-1940 GCF_036667855.1 Aurantimicrobium sp.
CATCTACCCCATCAACTTCGACAACGATCCTGAAGGCATTCGTGCCGAGGTGTTGCGTGTGGTGCTGTTCTGGATTTCCAAGGGCATCAACATTTTCCGCGTGGACAACCCCCACACCAAGCCCGTTGATTTCTGGGAATGGCTGATCAAGACCGTCAATGCCCAGCACCCTGACGTCATCTTCCTCGCTGAAGCATTCACACGCCCGGCCATGATGCAGGCACTGGCCAAGGTGGGCTTCCAGCAGTCCTACTCGTATTTCACATGGCGCAACACCAAGTGGGAGCTGGAAGAGTTTTTCCGTAGCATCTCAGGCGAGACCGCCGACTTCATGCGCCCGAACCTGTTCGTGAACACTCCCGACATCTTGACGGAATACTTGCAGTTCGGTGGCCCTGCCGCGTTCACGATTCGTGCAACGCTGGCCGCCACCGCTGCCCCACTCTGGGGTGTGTACACCGGATTTGAACTCTTCGAATCTGTGGCGCGTCCCGGCGCTGAGGAATATATCGATAACGAGAAGTTCGAATACAAGATGCGCGACTGGGCAGCCATTGAGAAGGAAGGCACCTCGCTCGCGCCTTTCCTCACGAAGCTCAACGAGATCCGCGCGGAACACCCTGCTCTGCGTCAGCTGCGCAACATCACCATCCAGCGCACCGATGATGACGCCATCTTGGCTTACAGCAAGCACCTGGATGCCCAGTTCACGGGCACCGGAAAGAACGACACCATCATTGTTGTGGTCAACACGGATCCACACTCGGTGCGCGAAACAACTGTTCATCTCGACTTGACCACCTTGGGTGCCCAGCACGGTGATTCCATCACCGTGACCAACTTGGTCACGGGCGTGGAATGGGTGTGGGGTGCCGATAACTATGTGCGCCTGGATCCGTTCACCGAGCCTGTCCACATCTTGCACGTGAGCAAGGTGAACTGATGACTGAGAAGAAGCCAACCAAAAAAGCAGCTCCGAAACATGCTGCAGAGAAGACACCAACTGTGAAGAAAACCCCGAGCAAGAAGACCAAGGGCGCTACCGAATGGCACACTCCCTCTCTCGATGATGGTCTTCTGGCCTGGGTTGCTCAGGGCAGCCACTACGACCCCCACAGTGTCTTGGGTCAACACCTCATCCCTGTAGAAGGCTCCAAAGACTCCGTCACCGTCATTCGCACGCGACGACCTTTGGCAAGCGAAGTTATTGCCATCTTGGGTTCCAAGGCCCGGATTGAGCTTTCCCATGCCGGCCACGGCATCTGGGAAGGTGCACACACCCTCGGTCTGCAGGATTATGTCATTGAGACCCGCTATCCCGACGGTGCTGAGTGGATTGCTGAAGACGGTTACCGCTTCACTCCGACCGTGGGTGAACTCGACCTGCACCTCATCCGCGAAGGCCGTCACGAGCGCCTCTGGGAAGTCCTCGGTGCCCGTTACATCGGTCATGGCGGCGTCAAGGGCACCGTTCAAGGAACGGCATTTGCGCTCTGGGCACCCAACGCAAAGGCAGTGCGCGTCAAGGGAACCTTCAACGGTTGGAACGGCGAAGGCCACTCTATGCGCTCACTGGGCGCCAGTGGTGTGTGGGAGCTGTTTGTTCCCGATGTTCACCCCGGTGAGACCTACAAGTTTGAAATCTTGACTCAGGCCGGTCACTGGGTGGAGCGTGCTGACCCGATGGCCCGCCAAACCGAGTGCCCACCACTGACTGGCTCCATCATTGCTCACTCCAACTACAAGTGGGGCGACAAAAAGTGGATTACCAAGCGCGATAAGACCAAGGCGCACGAAGCTCCCATGAGTATTTACGAACTGCACGTGGGTTCATGGCGTCAGGGCCTCTCCTACCGTGAGCTCGCCGATGACCTCATTGGTCACGTGCTGGAGACGGGCTTCACCCACGTGGAGTTCATGCCACTTGCCGAGCACCCCTA
>NZ_JAVWTF010000108.1:0-1827 GCF_036667855.1 Aurantimicrobium sp.
CCTGGAGATCTGCGAAGCGCAATCACCTTCTCGGAAACCCTCGCGAAATTTCGCAGTCGCGACGCCAGAGACCGAGGGTTAGATCATGCCTAGCATTCACCTTCCGGAGTCCACGAAGCGCTCGTCCCGAACGAGGTGTGGGATCAGGTGCAGACCGTGCTCGGCACTCACCGGTCGGCGGCGGACGCGACGCAAGTGCACGATCACTACCTGAAAGGCTCTGTGTTCTGCGGGCAGTGCGGCTCGCGCCTGATCGTGTGCAACGCGAAGAGTAGCCAGGGCACGATCTATCCGTACTTCGTGTGCGCGAGCAGGCACGGCGGTAGGGGTGACTGTACCCGTCAAGCGATGCTCATCGAGCACGTCGAGCGACTCGTGGAGCAGTTCTACGATCACGTCCAGATCAGCGCGGAGACCAAGCAGGCGCTCTCGTCGATGCTGCACGCACGGTTCGACGAGATGATGTCCGAGGGTGCCGCGGAACTGGCGGACCTCGCCACGCGTCGGACCCAGCTCGAAGACGAGCAGGAGAAGCTGCTCCGTGCTCACTACGCGGGAGCGGTCCCGTTGGAGTTGCTCAAGCGGGAGCAGGATCGGATCACGGCATCGCTGGAGACGATCCAGAACCGGATCGACGCCCACCACGGGGAGTACGCCTTCGCTCGGGCGAACTTGGACGACGCGTTGACTCTGCTGTCGAATGCGGCCGACATTTACAAGAAGGCTGACGACGCGAACCGTCGTCTGTGCAACCAGGCGCTGTTCACGGCGATTTATGTCGATGAGGACAACGACGTTCGGGTCGGCTACAAGACGCCGTACGACGGGCTGAGCATCGAAGGCTTGCAGGCCGACGCCCTCACCTGGGCCGCCGAGGCAAGAAAGTTGAGCCAGGCTCGAACCTCGACCAAGGGCGGTCCCTTGGTCGAAAGTTCAAACCTGACCCATTTGGGGTGAGTAACGGGTATCGATCCCGCGACCTCCTGAACCACAATCAGGCGCTCTACCAACTGAGCTATACCCACCATGTTGTGCTTCCGACGAATCGGCAACTCAATAATCTTACACGTTTAGCTGTGAGGCAAAAACTGAAGAACTGGCTTAAGACGAGTGCTTGGCCACGATGTCAGCAGAAATCTTGCCTGCTTCTTCGCTGTTGGGCCCAGGCTCGGCCACAAGCAGTGCTTGGCGGTAGTAATCAAGCTCACGAATGGACTCTTGAATATCTGCCAGAGCGCGGTGGCCGCCGTCTTTGCTGGGGGAGTTAAAGTAGACGCGGGGATACCAGCGACGAGCAAGTTCCTTCAAGGAGGAGACGTCGATGTTGCGATAGTGCAGGCGGGCATCAACGTTAGGCATGTAGCGAACGATGAATGCTCGGTCGGTGCCAATCGAGTTGCCACACATCGGTGGCTTCTGGCCTTCGGGAACATGCTCGTTGATGTAGGCAAGAACCTGTGTTTCTGCTTCATTGAGCGAAACACCATGAGGAATTTCTTCAATCAGGCCAGAAGTGGTGTGCATGTTGGTGACGAATTCACCCATGTTGTCCAAGGCTGCCTGGCTGGGGTTGATCACGATGTCGAAACCTTCGTGAACGGCATTGAGCTCAGAGTCGGTAATGATCACAGCGACTTCAACAAGCTCATCAACATCGAGGTTGAGTCCGGTCATTTCGCAGTCGATCCAGACCATGTACTCATTCGGTGTTCCCATGCCTCAATTCTAGGCGTGCCCACAGACAAAGATTCCCTGGCCATCAGTGAACTGTCCCCCGAAAGTTGGACAGGATAAATACTAGGCGGCTTCTAACTGAAGGGCATGGTT
>NZ_JAVWTF010000109.1:0-1701 GCF_036667855.1 Aurantimicrobium sp.
ACATTTCCAACAACAACTAATCCCATTCTTTAAAAGGCTACTAATCATGTGCGGAATCCACGGTGTTATCTCGGCTCGTTCCTTCTACAACAAGCCGCTGTGCGACTTCATTCGTCAGGCATTCATTGCCAACACCCTGCGTGGTGTTGACAGCAGCGGTATGTTCCAGATCGGTACGGCTAAGGGGTCGGTGTATCTCCACAAGGATGCAACGGCCGGCTGGAATTTCGTGACGCAGACCGAGACTGAAGCTCTGATCCGTGACACGGACACCAGTCAGTTCACCGTCTGCCACGTCCGCGCAAAGACGCAGGGTGCAGTGAAGAAGGATAACGCTCACCCGTTCGTCGGCTTCACTGACGATGACAAGCGCGTCATCGGTGTGCACAACGGTACGCTGCACAGCTGGAAACATAAGCCAAGTGGTAAGGACTACGATGTGGACAGTGCATGGGCCATCCAGCAGATTGCTGAGCGTGGTCATGCAGCCATTCAGGAATTGCAGGGTGCCTTCGCCATCGTGTACTGGGATGAAGAATCCCCGAAGAAGATCAACTTCGTCCGCAACTCCCAGCGTCCGATGCACTTCCTGTTCTCGAAGGATCGCAAGCACATGATGTTTGCCAGTGAGGCAGGCATGCTGTTGTGGCTGGCTGATCGTGTGAAGTTCACGCACGACGGTAAGATCCGTGAGCTGCCGGTTGACACTGTTGTCACCTTCGATACCTCGGGTGATGTGCTGACGTGGGACACCACCAAGCTGAAGATGGCAGTGTCCACCAGCAGCTATGACAACAGCGGTTACAACTACGGTAACTATGGCAACGCCACTGTCTACTCGGGTAGCAACCATGGCAATACTCAGCCGGGTGATTACGCCATCGCCAACTACAAGCCGCCTGCGGTTGTTAATATGCTGGGGCGGTGGGATGACTTCATGAAGCTTGGTGTCACTGGCACTGCTGGTGTCCCGCAGAATGCTCGTCCGCTCTGCGAGGTAGCGGATGGCGGGTGCGGTGACTTTCCGGAAGATGACATCCAAGCCCAGGGTGATGCTGGTGACAGTGCCCTCCGCGCGTTCATGTACGACCCGGAGTTCAAGTTCCCTGAAAATCTCATCCCTCCTTTCCACCATCTTCACGTGGATGAGGAAGAAGTAAAGCGTGCGAAGGACGCCGACCTGTTCGGCGCCATCATCACTGCCGAATGGGAAACGTACTACGGTAAGAATAAGACCCTGTTCGGTTGCTTCGAGGACAGTGCCACTGGTATCGGCTACGACATTGCTCTGCGTGAAACCAGCAAGCGCACTGCTGATCGCCTGCTCGGTAAGACTGCCGACATGGTGATCGTTGGTGTCGAAGAAGATGGTAGCTTCGTTGTTCACAATATCACCAAGCGTATGCGTCAGTTCGCTGCGCAGTAACCAAGGAAATCCTCATGCGTATCAAGACAAAGAATGTGATCGAACTGCACGACCTCGACGAGTTGGTTGTGAAGACTTATGGTAGAACGTACAGCTTCCAGCAACAGGATGGTTGCAAGAGCCGGGGGATTGTGGAGGTCACGATCCCAGAGTCACATCCATACGACTTCAATAGGGATACTGTTCCTGAAGTGGTGAACGGAAATGAAATGGGTGTGAGCTTTGCAGCGTGGCTGGCTCGTGATGCAAAGCAGCTCATTCCGAGCGACACAGAA
>NZ_JAVWTF010000110.1:0-1673 GCF_036667855.1 Aurantimicrobium sp.
ACCAATGGCATTGGCTTCGAGAACCAGAGCAACTGGGTCGTCATAACGCTTGCCGTTGATCGAGACAGGACGACCTGCTTCGAAGGCAATGGTGACCTCTTCAGTCTTGACCTCAACGTCATCGCGCCAGGCGGCAACACCCATGATGGGCTCCACCAAGTCGAGACCCTGATCGAGGTGCTCGAGAAGCTTGGCCTCGTGGCTTGCACCCCAGATGTTGGCATCGGTGGAGTAGGCCTTTTCTTTGGAAGCCCGGTAGGGAAGGTCACGGGCAAGGAGCCATTCGCTCATCTCGTGACGACCACCGAGTTCATTGACGAATTCAGCATCAAGCCAAGGCTTGTAAATGCGCAGGGCAGGGTTTGCCATCAGACCGTAACGGTAGAAGCGCTCAATGTCATTGCCCTTGTAGGTGGATCCGTCACCCCAAATGTCCACGCCGTCTTCGTGCATCGCACGAACCAGCATGGTGCCGGTGACAGCACGACCCAAAGGGGTGGTGTTGAAGTAGGTCTTGCCCGCGGTGCGAATGTGGAAAGCACCGCACTGCAGAGCAACGAGGCCTTCCTCAACGAGGGGTCCACGGCAGTCAATCAGCCGAGCAATCTCAGCACCGTATTCGAGGGCGCGGCCAGGAACGCTGTCGATGTCTGGTTCATCTGCCTGGCCGAGGTTGGCGGTGTAGGTGCAAGGGATAGCACCCTTTTCGCGCATCCACGCAACAGCAACAGAGGTGTCGAGACCTCCAGAGAAGGCGATACCGACGCGCTCACCAACAGGCAGAGAAGAAAGAACCTTAGACATAGCTCAATTCTACTGAGAGCTCCGGGGAGCTGACTCCCACTCGGTTAACGCTCTTCGAGACCCCAAGCTTGGCCATATCCACCGTCGGCTTCTGGCTTGGCCATGAGCTCCAGAAATGGAACCGCATCAAAAGCTTCAGGACCCAGAACACCAGCACCGCTCCAAATGCCCGTGGCAAGGAGTTCGAGCGCAATCACAGGGTTGAGTGCGGTCTGCCAGACCACACACTGGCTGTCGTATTCAGCCATAGTCCACTCGTTATCACTGACGTGATAGAGATACACCTCTCGAGGATTTCCATCCTTACCCACACCGGTCACCCACACCCCAGCACAGGTCTTGCCTGTCATGCGTGGTCCAATCGTGGCGGGATCAGGCAACGCAGCTGCCACGACATCGCGCGGTGCTACCAAGGCAGGGCCCTGTGCAGTGCGGACCTTGATGGGTTCAATAGAGTCCAGACCTAGTTGATGCAGAGTCTTCAAAATGCCGATGAACTCATCACCGAGTCCGTACTTAAAGGTCACCCGCTTCGCATCGAGCCAGCGAGGCATCATGAGCACTTCTTCATGCTCCACGTTCACACACTCCACCGGACCAATACCCTCAGGAAAAGTGAAGACTTCTGGTTCACTAAACGGCGGTGTGGTGAACCACCCTTTGTCTTTCTCCCAGATCACAGGAGGGTTGAGACATTCCTCAATCGTTGTCCAAATACTGAAAGAGGGGGCAAAGATTTCATTGCCTTCCTCGTCTCGAACAACCAGGTTGGCGCCATCGCGTGTTCCCAGCTCATCAATTGAGCTGAACAGGTGGTCTTGCGCATAACGAGCAAAGACATTGGACATTCCTGGCTCAACGCCAATACC
>NZ_JAVWTF010000111.1:0-1648 GCF_036667855.1 Aurantimicrobium sp.
GTTCCTCGGGTCAGCCTGTGGTGCTTGTTCGTCATGATTCCAAGAAACAGGGTTCTCCGCTTGCGCCAGGGCAGTCAGGCAATGACCTCAAGAGCGGAATTGATGGTCCACATGACTTGTTCGTGACAAAGACCGTGAACTCTGCGTTCTATGGAACCCCAGATCTTGATGCTTGGTTGAAGCAAGAAGACATCAACGCCATCACGATATGCGGGATCATGACGAATTTCTGCTGCGAGACCACCGCACGCATGGGAGGAAACTTGGGTTACGACGTGACCTTCGTCCTCGATGCCACCGCAACCTTCGACAAGACCGACATGGACGGCGAAGTCATCCCTGCTGATCAGATTGCACGCACGACTGCAGCAAACCTCAATGGCGAATTCGCCACGGTTCGCTCAACCGCAGCGGTGCTGGGCTCTTAGTTAAGGATGGCCTTGTCGACCACGTGCATCACGAGGTCGATCCAGGCTTTGGGGTCAACCTTTTCAGGCGCGATATCGTCAACGACGCGACCTACGGTGTAAGCCTGAACGAAGACGGCAGCAGCGCGAGCATCGACATTCTCTGACATCCAGCCCTTGTTCTGGGCTTCGATGAAGAGGTCGGTGAAGGCATCCGTGAGGCGCTTCTGTTCAGCGCCTAGTGCTTCGTGGAAGCGAGGGCTGCTGTAGGTCAAGCTAGCTGCACGAGCGCGCTCGAGGCGGAAGCTAGAACGTGCTTGATCCTGGTTATAGATGTTGAGCTCACGCAGAGCTTCTAAGAGTTCTTCACGAGAGTTCACGGTGGCCAGAATCTGAGCCAATGCATCGATCGTGGCATCCACGTTCACGCCAAAGCGAGAGATCAAAGCAGCTTCAAGGAGATCCTCGAAGTCCTCGAAGTGGTGATAGAGCGAACCCTTGGAAACGCTGTGATGTGTTCTGGATCAGAACCATCCAGCAGTTCCGCCATTGTCTCAATCAGGCGATCGCGAGTGGGGTGTGAAGATTTCGCCATAGCTAATTCTAAACCCGGCCTTTACATATAAATACTGGACGAAAGGTATTTATTACTGGGCAGTTGCAGGCTCAACAGCAGAGTCGAAGAGCTTCTTGGCTTCTTTGCTGATGCCATATGCACTGACCACAATCTGAGGAACGCTAGACCCGGTTGCTTTACCCGTAATGACGGAGGTCATGACCAAATCGTTCTGAGTGTGCAGTTCAATGACAAAGTCTTTACCAGTAATGGTGAACACATTGTCAGAAAGCTTAAATTCAGCATCTTTCATGATGTCCGATGCCAGCAGTGTCTTCAGCGCATTGATGGAGATGGACTTGGGGTCATCAAAGGTGGGAGGGGTTTTGTCCGCAAGATTCGCGGTGACAACTTGCTTTCCCTTGGGGGCAGAGGGGGCATAAATGAGAACCAACTCTTTCTTGGCAACCGAGAGAGTTTCAGTTCCACCCTTTTCTGCAAAAGTCTTGATCGAGTTTTCGACAACCGCCGTGGCTGCATCTCGTGCAGCGTTGCCCGACAGGTTCTTGTGGTCGGTGATGCTGCAGGCAGACAGGACAGCGGTAATGAGAAGAGCGACCATGGTCGCACCGATAAAGCGCTTAGACATAGCTACAACCCTACCGAGAGTTTCTTATGTGCTGGC
>NZ_JAVWTF010000112.1:0-1623 GCF_036667855.1 Aurantimicrobium sp.
ATCTCGGTGCAGGTCCTGTGCAGGCACAAACATTCCACGCTGCAGCACTTCGCCAATTAGGTCACTTTTGGCCGATGTTTGTCGGCGGAGAAACTCCTAAGATTTTCGAATCCAAGTCCAGGCCACTCGCAGAGGTTGCTTCGCAACTGGGTTTGAAGCTGGACACGGCCACGCTGCGCGATCTCGCCTCTGAGGTGGAATGGCGCAAGACCAGCAATTTGAGCCTGTCGAGCTATGAAAAGCGCGCCTATGCGAGGGCCATGCCGGGAAACCTTGCTGTTGCGGATGTGCTGGCCGTGATGAATGGCTACGAGGACCTCAAAGATGCCCGTGGTCAGATCGACATGGAAGATGTTCTGCTTCTCACTGCTGGTCTGCTGGAATCAGAAGCCGCTGCAGCGATGGAAGTGCGTGAGCGTTACCGCTTCTTCGTTGTTGACGAATATCAGGACGTTTCGCCCCTGCAACACCATCTGCTCGACCTGTGGTTAGGTGACCACAGAGATCTCTGTGTGGTGGGAGATGCGAGTCAGACTATTTACTCCTTCACCGGGGCAACAAGTGATTATCTACTCTCATTTGGCTCGACCTATCCCGATGCCCATGTGGTGAAGCTAGAGACGAACTATCGTTCTACGGCACCGATTGTTTCTGCCGCGAACGCGCTAATGCGTGACCGTCCAGGTGCTCTAACCCTGACGGCAGCAACACCGGAAGGTCCAGCACCCCAGGTTACGGCGTATCCGCATGACGGCGCTGAGGCTCGTGCTGTGGCAACCAAGATTGCGGCTGAAATAGCCGCAGGCACGCTCCCAGAAGACATTGCCGTGCTTTATCGCATCAATGTCCAGGCTGTAGCTCTCGAGCAGGCGCTCTCTGATTTAGGTGTGAGCACGACGATTTATGGGGCAAAGCGCTTCTATGACCTGCCCGAGGTCAAGCAAGCCATTATGGCTCTGCGCGGAGCTTCGGTTTCCGTATCTGGTGAACCCCTGTTCAAGTCCGTCAGCGATGTGCTGCGCTCGGTGGGGTGGAGCCAGGAGGCTCCCCAGACCACCGGAGCAGCACGCTCGAAGTGGGAAGCATTGAATGCCCTCATGGTGATGGCAGATGAAGCTCCCGAGGGAACAAGTTTCCGTGCCTTTACCGATGAACTGTTGGCTCGTCAGGCGGCACGCCACGAGCCAACCATGCATGCCGTGACCTTGGCATCAGTTCACTCTGCTAAAGGTTTGGAGTGGGATTCGGTGCACGTCATTGGACTCAGTGAAGGCTTGTTCCCGATTAGCTATGCCCAGAATCTGGAAGCAATAGCTGAAGAGCGCAGGCTGCTTTATGTCGCGATCACTCGTGCGAGGAAGCAACTCTCCTTGTCCTGGGCGCAGCAGGGGACTGGCCGTGCGACGAACCGAGAACGCTCACGTTTCGTGGCAGAGCTTGGCATGCACAATCAGGATGCAGGGCGAAAGTAACCTCTTCTTCCTCACCACTGAGAGCATCAATTCTGACTGCTGTGTTGTGGGTAATCGGGTGTGAAGCTGGTGATTGAATCCAGCGAGCAATCAGTGCCGAGATTTCTGCATTGACCAGTGGTGTTTGGCTCAGTGCCGGAGTGCTCACAAG
>NZ_JAVWTF010000113.1:0-1156 GCF_036667855.1 Aurantimicrobium sp.
TTGATTGGAAGAGCCGTTGATGCAGGTCAATTGCCATGCTTCTATAGCAATGATGTAGAGCTATGAAGGGATGACCAGGTAGATGCAGGCCACTACAGGAGCAGAGGTGCTGCGTCTCACCTTCGCTACAACCAAGACAACTGCCACGCCCAGTCAAAGTTCGATAACCAGTGGAGAGCCAGGAATGTGGTCGAGCGACGCCCCCCGGAGTTGAGTAGCAGGTGAGCCTGGAGTCCAATCCCATGCAACAGGAGATTGGACGTGAAGAACAGATCATTGGCTTCCTGCGCGAAGCCGAGACGGGCCTGCCGGTGGCCGAGCTGTGCCAGCGGCACGGTTTCTCGGAAGCCAGCTACCACCTCTGGCGCAACAAGTTCGGCGGCATGAGCGTCTCGGATACCGACACTTTGAGTAATCGCGGCACTCTTTGAAGCTGCGATGGCGGGGTTTTGGCCCAATTCGTGCTGAGCCGTCAATATCTCGCAAATCAACAACTGGAGAGCCTATGGCAAAGGCAAAGAAGGTTGCGCTAAGGGAACCCAGTGCTGTGTAGAAAACAGAAAGGGCCTACTAAGTAGGCCCTTTACTCACTGAAACTTGCCGGTAGCAGAGGGCTTGAACAGGATTCAGTCGTGATCTCTCTCTAGATGGAGTTTCTGGTGAGTGGTTCAATTGTGATCTTCCTGCTTAAAAGGTTGATAGGTGTTAACCCGATATGAATCTGCAGGGGATGACTGATTCCTTGCAGACTTTGGAAGAGGGGCGAATGGCGAGGCCAACAGAATTCACCCTTGTCCTAGCTGACCAGATATGTGAAAGGCCTGCAGATGGCGAGAGTCTGAGAAACATCTATCTTGGCGACAAGATGCCAGGGAAGGCGACTGTGTTCCGTTGGCTGAGAAGTCACGAGAAGTTCCGAGACCGATACGTGCGTGCGCGTGAGGCGCAGGCTGACGCGCTATTCGATGAGAATCTAGACATCGCTGATGAGGACTGCACGATGGTTCGGGCCGATAGCCCTTCAACCCAAGGTGATGGTGTTAAGGCATCGCTTACGTGACGCCAATCAACAATCAGCGTTTTGAGCCACCAGCCGGCTTCACTTCCATGTGCTGAAGGTGGGGTAGCGCTGCATCAATTGCAGCTTGCGCCTCTG
>NZ_JAVWTF010000114.1:0-1118 GCF_036667855.1 Aurantimicrobium sp.
CCATGGCTATCGATGTCATGAGTGACATGCTCACTTCGAGCTTGATTGACCCTGATGAGTTCGAAACCGAACGCGATGTCATTCTGGAAGAACTGGCGATGGCTGAGGATGACCCCTCGGACGTGGCACAGGAGCGCTTCTTTGAAGGCGTACTCGGAGACCACCCACTGGGTCGCCCCATTGGGGGAAGCCCCGAGACGATTCGTGCGGCCACGCGCGAAGCGGTCGTGGCGCACTACCGTGCCAACTACCGCCCCAATGACTTGGTCATTACAGCTGCGGGTTCGCTGGATCACGATCAGCTCGTGGCACAAGTTCAGCGCACGTTAGAGGCAGCTGGCTGGGATCTCTCGGTTGAAGCCACTCCAGTTGCACGTCGTCCTCGCACACCAGCACTCATTACCCAAGGCAAAGCTTTGCAAGTGATTGAGCGCCCCATTGAGCAGGCCAACATCATGTTGGGTGTTCCTGGCATCGTGGCAACCGATGAGCGCCGCGTGGTCCAGACAGTCATGAACGCGATCTTGGGCGGGGGCATGTCTTCACGTCTGTTCCAGGAGATTCGCGAAAAGCGTGGACTTGCCTATTCGGTCTTCTCTTTTGCTTCGTCCTATTCAGATGCTGGTGCGTTCGGACTCTTTGCGGGAACATCTCCCAAGAAAGCTCCTGAAGTAGCCGAGCTACTCTTGGCCGAATTCCACAAGTTCGCAGAACACGGTGTCACCGCAGATGATCTCAGCCGCGCCAAAGGCCAGCTCGCGGGCGGTTCCGCTCTTGCTCTAGAAGATACCGACACTCGCATGTCTCGTCTGGGGAAGTCTGAGATTTCATCAGGTGAATTCATTGACTATGACGCTGCCTTGGCGTTGCTGGTGGAAGTCACCCCGGAACGTATTCAAGATCTCGCGAAGGAACTTGCCGCTGGCAAGGTTTCTTTGGTTTCTGTTGGCCAAGCAGATGAGGCCGCGTTATCGCGTATCCTTTCTGAGGGGTAATCAATGGCACACAACATCATCTTGGTTCGTCACGGCGAACAACTCGACGCCGAGCACGGCGTCATTGACGGTCCACTCTCTCCGCGCGGTATTGCGCAGGCAGAAGCCGTGGGACGTCGTCTT
>NZ_JAVWTF010000115.1:0-1064 GCF_036667855.1 Aurantimicrobium sp.
GTGATGATGCCCTGCCCAGCCGGAGGAGCATTAGGATCAGGGGTAGGTGCCACCCAGCCATTGTTCTTAACCTGCTCGTTACCGGACTGTATCACTTGCCCAACATTCACACCCCCAGAGTAATTGGCAGCAGGCATAACCTGCGGTCCAGCCCACCCGGTAGTAGGCGCCGCCCCCGGAGGGGCGACGTTATACACGGTGTTAGGATTGCCGTTGTTGGGGATGGTCTGCTGTGCGTCCTGCGCAATGGACTGAATGTAGCCCTGTGAAGTTGCCATCGTTTACTCTCCTGCTCTCATACCATATTTATCACGAAGGATACGCAGAGTTTCTGCGGCCCTCTTGTCATAGTCCTTCGCTGTGTCTTCACCAGCACCACGGCCAAGTCGCTTACCACTTTCCTGTATCGACTTCTTACTGAGCACACCACCAATCTTGTCTACGAGTTCAGGATCGTTCTTCGGCAAACCCCGGCGTACATTGTGAATCTGAACGGCGTCCAAACTACCCGCCTCCTTCAACACCTGCATTGCCTTGCTGGGACTATAACCAAGTCCACCCACCATTCCCTCATACACATCAGTCATGCGAGACATGCCGTCATACAGTTCCTTGTTGGCAGCCTTAATGCGCTTGGCAGTTCCCTCTTCATCAGCTCCTCGGCGAATGCGGTCTGCCACTGCAAGCCTTGCCTCATCCTTCTTCTCCTTCAAATCGAAGGCCATACCACGAAGGGTAGAGGACGGGTCTGCCTTGTCCACCCTACCACCACTCACCTTGGTGAGAGTAGCGAGCAACTGAGCAAACTGCGCAGTGTCGCTGGAGTCAGCCACCGACGGGTTGTTAGGATCAACAGCATCAATCCAACCCGGAAGCAAACTGTCTACCGCCGCCAGCGTGCCGCGAGACGTGGGGCCGTACCCGAGATTGTCCTTCCATGCTCCGGTCATATCCTGTAGAACAGGCAGACGTTCAATACGCATGGGAGCCTTAGACTGTTCAGTGCCAAGAGCAGCACCGACAGCAGCAGCAACAAACCGGTTGGCAAACACCATATCCTTAAG
>NZ_JAVWTF010000116.1:0-1055 GCF_036667855.1 Aurantimicrobium sp.
TCCAGTCGTTGCAACAGCGGCAAAGCGCCAGCGCCCTTCACTTTCCAGGAGCTCAGTGGTGGCTCCCACTTACCATCGTCATTGAGCTTGGCGTCGGCCAAGAACTGAAGGCGGTCGTGCAGCCACTGCTCTGGTTCCAGAGACTCGGTCAAGCCTGTTATGACCGCCGTAGCCACCGTGTCTCCGGGGTCATGAAGGCGTCGCAGGCAGGCGATAACCAGTTGGGCTTCTGCGGTCGACAGCAGCCCAGGTCGCTCCGCTGCTACGGGAATCCCCCACTGATTCAGCGCGCGGACGACCTCACCCATCGTGTTCCTGAATCGGCAAAGCACAGCGATGTCACCAGGTTGCACTGCTCTGAGCACTTTGGTCTCCTTGTCGAACACCTGCGCACCGCCCGCGAGTAGCTTGGCCAGCGCGGGACCAAGCGCTGGCACATGGAGGTTTTTCCTGACAGGGGACTCAAACGACCAATTCAGTACGTCTACATGGCCGGCAATCTGCTCGCGTTTCGCAGCAAGTTCGACATCTGCTGCAGGAGATGGCGCAAAAGCAGGAACGAAGACTTCGTTGGTGAGCTTCACCAGCGCCGGCGTCGAGCGCCACGAGTCAGAAAGAGGGGCCCCAAGCTTGCCACCCCATTTCTCGACAGAGTCCAGAACTTGCTGGATGAGGGAGGAGTCCGTGCCTCGAAACCCATAGATTGCCTGTTTTTGATCACCCACCCAAACCGAACACTTGGCAAGCCTTGCGAGCTCGATGAAGATGGCGAGTTGCAGCGGATTGGTGTCCTGGAACTCGTCAACGAGCACTAGGTCGAGCTCCTCACGAAGAGCCTGTTGCACGACCTCGCTCTCGCGAAGTCCTTGCAGAAGTCGAACTTCCTGATCGGTGAAGTCCACCACGCCCATCTCTCGCTTGGCGGCTTCGAACGCTGCAAGGCCTCGGCTAGCGATGCTGAAGGTCAGTTCAAGATAGACACGGACGTCTTCATGGAACAGCTGGTGCGCCCCATGTGTATTCGCAGCCTTTTGCAGGGCCTCGACGAGCGGCCG
>NZ_JAVWTF010000117.1:0-1051 GCF_036667855.1 Aurantimicrobium sp.
TTGATGACCGTTTAGCAACGGCCATCCTGGGTGGGGCTATCCGTGACGGCGACACTGTTCGGGTGGATCTTGATGGTGACAGTTTGACTGTTTCATCCGAGAAAGCTCACCCCGTCTATGACGCAGGTGATGAAGATCCCTTTATCGAGGCAGAGTTGATGGAAGATGATTAAACCACTGCTCAATTCTCTAAGAAGCTTCTGAGGGTATGTTCACCACGGAACCTGCCCCCTAAAGCTGGATTGTTTCAGTGCTACAGGCCCAGATCTAGGTTCATCGGCTTTATGCTGCGTGTGCCACTTTCAAAAGTTGCTGACGACTGTCATGTGACCATGAAGTAGAGCTGGTTGAGTAGAACTCATTCAGTTCACGCCAATATTTCTCAGGGATAGCAACGTTATTTTTGATTGCCCAATCAACGGTGAAATCTGCAGCACAGCCCTCTTCGCCACAATCGAGAAAATCGATAATGGCGGTCTTGAGTGGTTCCTCAATTTTTGACGACATTGCATTAAACAAATCCTGTGCAATGGGGGCAAGCGCTCTCATAGTTTTCATGTTACTTCGTCCTATCTTGTCTCAGTAAGGGCTTGGAGACTCTGACGCCATTGATGATCTTAAACACACCATTTCCCCTCAAGGGGTGAGCAGTCTTCAAAACCCGCTGACCTTTGTGATCAACAGAGAGCACAACTCTCAGAAGAATCCCATCGATATATCCGTCAAACAAAATGGTGGGTTCCAGTGAATCAACGGTCAGAGCTCGTTCGTGAATATTCAGAATTGCCGACTCGATGCGCGAGAGAGTCCAATAATCGGGAAACTCTGTTTTCCCCTCAACTCCCTGGCCTGCCAAATGACCGCCACCATTGTCGTCGCCAAAAAGTATGTGCAACCAAGTTTCAGCGGATGGATGCAGTGGGGGTTTGCTCATGCCCACACAATAGAAAGCCACTGGCTTCCTTTGAACTCCTGGCAACATTCTTGTTGATAAGCCTGCAGGTATGTGGGCAGTGGAGTAGTTGATGATGTTCAAGCGAAGTGAGTCAAT
>NZ_JAVWTF010000118.1:0-1037 GCF_036667855.1 Aurantimicrobium sp.
CCCCGTTCGCTCGCCGCTACTAAGGGAATCTCAATTGATTTCTTTTCCTAAGGGTACTGAGATGTTTCACTTCCCCTCGTTCGCTTCATAAACCTATGTATTCAGTTTATGATACCCGCCTTATAGCGGGTGGGTTTCCCCATTCAGAAATCTCCGGATCACAGGATATTTGCCGCCTCCCCGGAGCTTATCGCAGGCTATTACGTCTTTCATCGCCTCTGACTGCCAAGGCATCCACCACATGCACTTAATTACTTGACTATACAACCCCAAACAGTCGTTAACACATACAAGTGAGTGTTATCGTTGCAAACTTAATTGCTACCATCTGTTGTCTGTGAATTTAATCACTATACAGCTTCAATCTAATTCATATACCAAAACGCTTGATTCAGTTAATTTGCTAGTTCTCAATTACATTCTTTCGAATGAATCAAGTTTGAACAATTTATTTCAGACTCAATTTTCTAATCTGTTAATGATTAACTACCACCTCGTCGGTGAGTAGTAAACTGTGATAAATCACAGAACTTAATAAGCTATCTACTTACTAAATTCTATAAGCTATCTTGGAATTTAACTTTCGTTTTTTACATTACTTTGTAATGTATGGTGGAGACTAGGAGAGTCGAACTCCTGACCTCCTGCGTGCAAAGCAGGCGCTCTACCAACTAAGCTAAGTCCCCAGCTTATCACTTAATGAACGACATATCTTTCAATCCAAGCTACTGCAATCAGATTTGGTGGGTCTGACAAGACTTGAACTTGTGACCCCACGCTTATCAAGCGTGTGCTCTAACCAACTGAGCTACAGACCCTCAGATACATCTTCATGAAGAACAACTTGTTGTGGATTCTTACCAATCGTCAATCTTTCGTTAAGGAGGTGATCCAGCCGCAGGTTCCCCTACGGCTACCTTGTTACGACTTCACCCCAGTCATCGGCCACACCGTGGTAAGCGTCCTCCTTGCGGTTAGACTACCTACTTCTGGTGCAACAAATTCCCATGGTGTGACGGGCGGTGTGTACAAGGCCC
>NZ_JAVWTF010000119.1:0-344 GCF_036667855.1 Aurantimicrobium sp.
GCACGAATGCATTTACCACATTGATTTCCAACAGGAATAAATTTACGTAATTGCTGAAAGGATTGCGGATGAAACTGGCGAACAGCCTGACGAATTTTTTTATCACTTATCGCATTACACAAACAAACGTACATGATTGCTCCCGTTCAATTTATGCGCAAAGTGTAAATGAGAATAGTTATGATTACAATAGCACAATACTGTTTGTATGCTGACTGGTCTCGCCAAAAATGCGAATAAATATTACAGACGTTAAATCACAGGCAGCAAAAAGGGCGCCTAAGCGCCCTTTTCAATTCAAAACTAATTAACGAGTAATTAGCTCAGAACTTTAGCAACAACGC
>NZ_JAVWTF010000119.1:354-1026 GCF_036667855.1 Aurantimicrobium sp.
TCACGGATTGCGAAACGCAGACCGTCGTCCATCGCGATCGGGTGGATCAGGGTAACAACCATTTTGATGTTGTCGCCCGGCATTACCATCTCTACGCCTTCTGGCAGTTCGATGGTACCAGTCACGTCAGTAGTACGGAAGTAGAACTGAGGACGGTAGCCTTTGAAGAACGGAGTATGACGGCCGCCTTCGTCTTTGGACAGGATGTAAACTTCAGATTCGAACTTGGTGTGCGGCTTGATAGAGCCCGGCTTAGCCAGTACCTGACCACGTTCGATTTCTTCACGTTTGATACCACGCAGCAGAACACCAACGTTCTCACCAGCACGGCCTTCGTCCAGCAGTTTGCGGAACATTTCAACGCCAGTACAAGTTGATTTAACGGTATCTTTGATACCAACGATCTCAACTTCTTCGCCAACTTTAACGATACCGCGCTCTACACGACCGGTAACAACGGTACCACGGCCGGAGATGGAGAATACGTCTTCGATAGGCAGCAGGAACGGCTTGTCAATCGCACGCTCTGGTTCCGGGATGTAAGAATCCAGGAAGCCAGCCAGTTCGATGATTTTCGCTTCCCACTCTGCTTCGCCTTCCAGCGCTTTCAGAGCAGAACCACGAACGATCGGCGTGTCGTCGCCCGGGAAATCGTACTGAGACAGAAGTTCA
>NZ_JAVWTF010000120.1:0-1019 GCF_036667855.1 Aurantimicrobium sp.
TGAGGACGTGGAGACAATCCTTGCTGATACTCCTTCGGACAAGCAGGTTGCCCTGTTCTCTGCAACCATGCCAGCACAGATTCGTCGTATTTCCAAGCAGTACCTGAACGAACCTGAAGAAGTCACAATCAAGAGCAAGACCACGACCTCGTCGACGATCACTCAGCGTTACCTCATGGTCTCCTACCCCCAGAAGGTGGATGCGCTGACCCGCATCCTCGAAGTTGAAAACTTCGAAGGCATGATTATCTTTACGCGCACCAAGAACGAGACTGAGACTCTCGCCGAGAAGCTTCGCGCTCGCGGATACTCTGCGATGGCAATTAACGGTGACGTTCCTCAGGCCACGCGTGAGCGCACGGTTGAACAGCTCAAGTCCGGCAAGCTCGACATCCTTGTTGCCACCGATGTTGCAGCTCGAGGACTAGACGTGGAGCGCATTAGCCACGTGGTCAACTTTGATATTCCGATTGACACAGAGTCCTATGTTCACCGCATTGGTCGCACGGGTCGTGCTGGCCGCAGCGGTGCAGCTATCAGCTTTGTCACTCCTCGTGAAGGACGTCTGCTTAACGCTATTGAGCGAGCAACACGTCAGCCTTTGACGCAGATGCAGTTGCCGAGCGTTGAAGATGTCAATGTCACACGACTTGCGCGCTTCGACGATGCCATCACTGAAGCGCTCGCTCAGCCAAACCTCATTCTCCAGTTCCGTGAGATTGTTGGCCACTACATCGAACACCACGATGTTCCAGAAGCTGATGTTGCCGCCGCTCTTGCTGTTGTTGCTCAGGGTGACACTCCTCTTCTGCTCTCTGCAGAGGACGAGCGCGCACAGCGTTACGCACGTGAAGAGCAGACCCGCAAGGAACGTGCTGAACGTGGTGACCGCGGAGACCGAGGTGGTCGTAATGACCGCGGTGGTCGTAATGACCGCGGTGACCGGGGCGATCGCGGAGACCGCGGGGGACGTCCTTCTCGTGATGATCGCTACTCTCGTGACGACCGCCCACCCCGTG
>NZ_JAVWTF010000121.1:0-998 GCF_036667855.1 Aurantimicrobium sp.
CGAAACGCCGGAAGACTACGCCGGTAACGTGATGGGCGATCTGTCGTCGCGTCGCGGTATGGTGCAGGGTATGGACGAAATTCCAGGCGGCGGCGGCAAGATCATCAAAGCCGAAGTGCCACTGTCGGAAATGTTTGGTTACTCGACCTCGCTGCGTTCGGCGACCCAGGGCCGTGCGACCTACACGATGGAATTCAAGCACTACGCTGAAGCTCCTCGTAACGTTGCTGAAGCTATCGTGGCCGCTCGCGCTAAGTAAGCATTTCGGTCATAATCCGCAATTCGCCCGAAGGCTGCTGCAGCTTTCGGGCGAGCTTGGATTAAAAAATTGCCGGTCTGCGACTGCATGCCGTCCTGTCACCTGTGCGGGGCGAAACAGCAATGCGGTGCAGACCTTAAACATCACACAGGTTTGCTCTTTTATTTGGAGAATTTGCAATGGCAAAAGAAAAATTCGAACGTACCAAGCCCCACGTGAACGTGGGCACCATCGGTCACGTTGACCACGGTAAGACCACTCTGACGGCTGCTATCGCTACCGTTCTGTCGAAGAAGTTTGGCGGCGAAGCCAAGGCCTACGACCAGATCGACGCTGCACCCGAAGAAAAGGCTCGCGGCATTACCATCAACACCGCTCACGTTGAGTACGAAACGGCTAACCGCCACTACGCTCACGTTGATTGCCCCGGCCACGCTGACTATGTGAAGAACATGATCACCGGCGCCGCTCAGATGGACGGTGCTATCCTGGTTTGCTCGGCCGCTGACGGCCCCATGCCCCAAACTCGCGAACACATCCTGCTGTCGCGTCAGGTGGGCGTGCCTTACATCATCGTCTTCCTGAACAAGGCTGATATGGTGGACGACGAAGAACTGCTGGAACTGGTCGAAATGGAAGTGCGCGAGCTGCTGTCCAAGTACGACTTCCCCGGTGACGACACCCCCATCATCCGTGGCTCCGCTAAGCTGGCTCTGGAAGGCGACCAATCCGATAAGGG
>NZ_JAVWTF010000122.1:0-949 GCF_036667855.1 Aurantimicrobium sp.
TATCACCATTAACACCGCGCACGTTGAATACAACTCGAAGATCCGTCACTACGCTCACGTTGACTGCCCAGGTCACGCTGACTATGTGAAGAACATGATCACCGGTGCTGCCCAGATGGACGGCGCAATCCTGGTTTGTTCGGCCGCTGATGGTCCGATGCCACAAACCCGTGAGCACATCCTGCTGTCCCGTCAGGTTGGCGTTCCGTACATCGTGGTCTTCCTGAACAAGGCTGACCTGGTAGACGACGCTGAGCTGCTGGAACTGGTTGAGATGGAAGTTCGCGACCTGCTGTCCACCTACGACTTCCCAGGCGACGACACTCCGATCATCATCGGTTCTGCTCGTATGGCTCTGGAAGGCAAAGACGACAACGAGATGGGCACCACTGCCGTCAAGAAACTGGTTGAAACTCTGGACAGCTACATCCCAGAGCCAGAGCGCGCTATCGACAAGCCGTTCCTGATGCCAATCGAAGACGTATTCTCGATCTCGGGTCGTGGTACCGTTGTTACCGGTCGTATCGAGCGTGGTATCGTCCGCGTTCAGGATCCACTGGAAATCGTTGGTCTGCGTGACACCACCACCACCACCTGTACCGGTGTTGAGATGTTCCGCAAGCTGCTGGACGAAGGTCGTGCTGGCGAGAACTGCGGCGTTCTGCTGCGTGGTACCAAGCGTGACGACGTTGAGCGTGGCCAGGTTCTGGTCAAGCCAGGTTCGGTCAAGCCGCACACCAAGTTCACCGCAGAAGTCTACGTTCTGTCGAAGGAAGAAGGCGGCCGTCACACTCCGTTCTTCAAAGGCTACCGTCCTCAGTTCTACTTCCGTACCACTGACGTGACCGGTAACTGCCAGCTGCCGGAAGGCGTTGAAATGGTAATGCCAGGTGACAACATCCAGATGGAAGTTACCCTGATCAAGACCATCGCAATGGAAGACGGTCTG
>NZ_JAVWTF010000123.1:0-726 GCF_036667855.1 Aurantimicrobium sp.
AATCTTCTCTTTTTAATTTTTATTATCTACCATTCCTTGCATAAAAAAATCCCCCTATCTCATTTGAGTTAGGGGGATTTGAATTAATGAGCTGGCGATGACTTACTCTCACATGGATAACTCCACACTACCATCAGCGCTAAGAGGTTTCACTTCTGAGTTCGGGAAGGGATCAGGTGGTTCACTCTTGCTATTGTCGCCAGCACAACTGTTTATGACTATTCGTTGGGTCTAACCTCAGAGCAGTGCTCTTCGTGCCTAACTTTCATCAAATGAGTTATTAACAGAACATCTGAGTTAATTTAATTTGCACATTGTACTTAGCTTTATAACTAAATCAAGTTGTTTGCAGTGATTTGAACCACAACACCAACTGTTTGGGTGTTGTATAGTCAAGCCTCACGAGCAATTAGTATTGGTCAGCTTCACATATCACTATGCTTCCACATCCAACCTATCAACGTCGTAGTCTTCAACGGCTCTTTAGAGGACATAAAGTCCTAGGGAAATCTTATCTTGAGGTAGGCTTCCCGCTTAGATGCTTTCAGCGGTTATCCCTTCCGAACATAGCTACCCGGCGATGCGACTGGCGTCACAACCGGTACACCAGAGGTTCGTCCACTCTGGTCCTCTCGTACTAGGAGCAGATCCTCTCAAATTTCCAACGCCCACGGTAGATAGGGACCGAACTGTCTCACGACGTTCTAAACCCAGCTCGCGTACCTC
>NZ_JAVWTF010000124.1:0-413 GCF_036667855.1 Aurantimicrobium sp.
GTGCTGCGTTTTGCTTGATTGGAAATTTTACCATGCTTGCCTGCGGGTTTCGAGACGCGATATGAGCCACATTTCTGACTAGGCATTGATTAGCTGCGTGAATTGATCTCTGCTTCTAACTACTCGATGGATGCCATAAATTTATCCCGTTTCATCCAGAAGAGAGCAGAACAACTTTTCTCCTTCCCTGCCCAATCAAGAGAAGCCCTGCGCGAAGCGGCGCAGGCAACAAGATATAAAAATTCTTCACGCACTTGATTGGGGTCAAGGGGTCGCAGGTTCAAATCCTGTCAGTTACCCCAGCGATTTTACGAAAGCTTGAAGCATGTAGGCTGTCGCTTTGTAAAACGGTTCATCCGTTTCGCTAAGGGTGTCTTCTGCAAAACCGTCCATCCACGAGGTGACGTGCTGCT
>NZ_JAVWTF010000124.1:423-709 GCF_036667855.1 Aurantimicrobium sp.
CGGCAGCCATAAGAGCGATACACCAGAGCACTTCTAGCTCGATGACAACACTATCGAGGGAATCGTTGGCATCTCCCCCGCGCTCAAGCCCAAGGAAGCGGCAGGCCTCCCCCACTGCAAGCGCTTCGGCATTGACGAACAAAAGCGGACGTTCCCCCTTTTTGGCAGCGTGCCAAGAACCTTCATACGGTATCACGGCCGACCGAGGAGCCTGCGCATACAGGCGTGTATACTCGATTCTTAACAGGTGAAACAAAGAATCACTGTCTAGGTTGTGGGCATAACC
>NZ_JAVWTF010000125.1:0-703 GCF_036667855.1 Aurantimicrobium sp.
CAACCTCTCAGTCCGGCTACTGATCGTCGCCTTGGTAGGCCGTTACCCTACCAACTAGCTAATCAGACGCGAGTCCATCTCAGAGCGATAAATCTTTGGCAATCAAGGCCATGTGACCTAATTGCTTCATGCGGTATTAGCAGTCGTTTCCAACTGTTATTCCCCACTCCAAGGCAGGTTACTCACGCGTTACTCACCCGTCCGCCACTAAACATTCCTCTCGATTGACCGAAATCTCTCTTAAGGGTGTTCCGTTCGACTTGCATGTGTTAAGCACGCCGCCAGCGTTCATCCTGAGCCAGGATCAAACTCTCAATAAAATGGTATCTAAACAAACTCTTGCGAGCCTGCTCAAATCATCTTACCGAAACTATTTAATCTAGCTTCAAGTAATTAAAAATACCATCTAATCCACTTGCGCGGACCAGACGGTTTGTGTCCGTTTTGGTGCTTCGTGTATTTTTGTCATATTGTTTAATTTACAAGGTGCACACCGCTCGGTCGCGGCGGGAGGAATGTTATTGTACCACGCGGTACAGCGCTTTGTCAAGACTTTTTTCTCAGGTTTTTTTGTCGGGGCTGTTGTCCCAACCAACCGGAGCTCGTGGCCGCTTCTTGCGAAATGGCCTGTCCGTGAGGCGCTTGATTACTATACCAAATGGTGCCCCAACTGTCAACACCTTTTTTGCTTTTTCGCCACTCT
>NZ_JAVWTF010000126.1:0-692 GCF_036667855.1 Aurantimicrobium sp.
TTCGAGAGTGGCTCTGATCTCTCTGATGAGTTCGAGGGTGTCTGGTGGTGTTGCTGTTGGGGTGTTGTGGGGTCGTCTGGATTTGGGTGTGAAGGCTGCTTCGCCTTCGGTGCGGTGACGGTGGAGGAGTTTGGAAACCCAACTTTGTGAGACGCCGTAGCGTCTGGCTGCTTCATCTTGTGTGAGGTTTTCGGCGTGGATAGCGGTGATGATGAGCCGGGCTTTGTTCATTGCTCAAGTTGAGCAGTGAATTATTCCGATGTCTTGCGACAGGTTATTCCTATGTCCTGCAACCAGACACCACCGGGACCGCCATGTGATGTCGCAAGACATCGGAAACACCTGAACTCATGTGTTCAGGTGTTTCTTTCATTTGGGGGTTGATTATCCTGCCTTGATTCGCGGGTGATTTTTCACAGGAGTTCCCCTCTTGACTGGCCAACAATGCGCATTTCAAAAAGTTCGATGAAGCAGATGTAGCGTTTCTTTTTGTAGTGACCGCCGAGTCGAATGCGGTGTATTTTGCAAGCGCTTCGAAATCAGATGGATCCCGTGCTGTCGACATTGCCAGAGCGGATTCCTGATTGTGGGCATGACGAGCGCCAGTCTGTTTCAGATGCGCGGACTCATCTATTCAGAATGGCTGGAGAGCGCCCTATTGGTTCGGTTTTCAGTAGCAAAGTCTCATTCAG
>NZ_JAVWTF010000127.1:0-410 GCF_036667855.1 Aurantimicrobium sp.
GTTCACCCTCTCAGGTCGGCTACGCATCGTCGCCTTGGTAAGCCGTTACCTTACCAACTAGCTAATGCGCCGCGGGCCCATCCTAAGGCGATAAATCTTTAATCTATGCTTCATGCGAAGCTAAGATATTATGCGGTATTAGCAGACCTTTCGGCCTGTTATTCCCCTCCTTAGGGCAGGTTGCCCACGTGTTACTCACCCGTCCGCCGCTGGATCCTTCGGTGCAAGCACCGAATTCACCCGCTCGACTTGCATGTGTTAAGCACGCCGCCAGCGTTCGTCCTGAGCCAGGATCAAACTCTCAAATTAAAATCCTTAAATCTCAGATGAAGTTTTTTAATAAAAAACTACAAAAATTATTGTACGCTCGCTTATTGTATTATATTTGACACATTAACACGTATCAGGAA
>NZ_JAVWTF010000127.1:420-686 GCF_036667855.1 Aurantimicrobium sp.
CCGCTGTTTCGCTTTGTCCCTCAAGACAAGATATATCTTACCATGGCATAGTTTTTATATACTTTAATAAATAGTCATTATTAAAAATTAGCCATATAAATACTTAATTTTTCTTTAAATTACTTAAAAATTCTATATGTGACACTCTAGGATGTGTTGTTATTTATTTCACATATAAAAATACTATTTACTATAATTTATGCATATATTCTATGTAAGAATTATTTCTAGGAGAGGGTTATCATAATTAACTTAATAGGCCAAGG
>NZ_JAVWTF010000128.1:0-655 GCF_036667855.1 Aurantimicrobium sp.
AGTTCGAGCGTACCAAGCCGCACGTCAACGTCGGCACCATCGGCCACGTCGATCATGGCAAGACCACGCTGACTGCCGCGCTGACCAAGATCGGTGCAGAGCGCTTCGGTGGCGAGTTCAAGGATTACTCCTCGATCGATGCCGCGCCGGAAGAAAAGGCCCGTGGCATCACGATCTCGACCGCGCACGTCGAATACGAATCCACCAACCGTCACTACGCCCACGTCGATTGCCCGGGCCATGCTGACTACGTCAAGAACATGATCACCGGTGCTGCCCAGATGGACGGCGCGATCCTGGTGTGCTCGGCCGCTGACGGCCCGATGCCGCAGACCCGCGAGCACATCCTGCTGTCGCGTCAGGTCGGCGTGCCGTACATCGTCGTGTTCCTGAACAAGGCCGACATGGTTGACGATGCCGAGCTGCTGGAACTGGTCGAAATGGAAGTCCGCGAGCTGCTGAGCAAGTACGACTTCCCGGGCGACGACACCCCGATCATCCCGGGTTCGGCCCGTCTGGCGCTGGAAGGCGACCAGAGCGAGATCGGCGTGCCGGCCGTCATCAAGCTGGTCGAGGCGCTGGACAGCTGGATCCCGACCCCGGAGCGTGACGTCGACAAGCCGTTCCTGATGCCGGTCGAAGACGTGTTCTCGAT
>NZ_JAVWTF010000129.1:0-635 GCF_036667855.1 Aurantimicrobium sp.
CGGCCGCCTTCGCGAATAGCGAAACGCAGACCTTCTTCCATAGCGATGGGGGCGATCAGCTTCACAGTGATCGACACGTTGTCACCAGGCATCACCATTTCCTTGTCGGCGGGCAGCTCGATGGAGCCAGTCACGTCGGTGGTACGGAAATAGAACTGAGGACGGTAGTTGTTGAAGAAAGGAGTGTGGCGACCGCCTTCGTCCTTCGACAGCACATACACCTCAGCGGTGAAGTGGGTGTGGGGCTTGATCGAGCCGGGCTTGCACAGCACTTGGCCACGTTCCACGTCTTCACGCTTGGTGCCGCGCAGCAGCAGACCCACGTTGTCGCCAGCTTGACCTTGGTCCAGCAGCTTACGGAACATTTCCACGCCCGTAACGGTGGTCTTCTGGGTGTCCTTGATACCGACGATTTCGATTTCTTCGCCGACCTTGACGATACCGCGCTCGATACGGCCAGTCACCACGGTGCCACGACCAGAGATCGAGAACACGTCTTCCACGGGCATCAGGAAAGCACCGTCCACAGCGCGCTCTGGCGTGGGGATGTAGGTGTCCAGAGCTTCAGCCAAACGCAGGATAGCGGGTTCACCCTTGTCGGATTGGTCGCCTTCCAGAGCCAGCTTAGCCGAGCC
>NZ_JAVWTF010000130.1:0-610 GCF_036667855.1 Aurantimicrobium sp.
ACTACGGTACCACGGCCAGCGATGGAGAAGACGTCTTCGATAGGCATCAGGAACGGCTGGTCGATAGCGCGCTCCGGCTCCGGGATGTAGGTATCCAGGTGGTTAGCCAGCTCGATGATTTTCTCTTCCCACTGAGCTTCGCCTTCCAGCGCTTTCAGAGCGGAACCACGTACTACCGGCAGGTCATCACCCGGGAAGTCGTACTCGGTCAGCAGTTCACGCACTTCCATTTCGACCAGCTCGAGCAGCTCTTCGTCGTCTACCATGTCGCATTTGTTCAGGAACACGATGATGTACGGAACGCCAACCTGGCGACCCAGCAGGATGTGCTCACGAGTTTGCGGCATCGGGCCGTCAGTCGCGGCTACTACCAGGATTGCGCCATCCATCTGGGCAGCACCGGTGATCATGTTCTTAACATAGTCGGCGTGACCCGGGCAATCTACGTGGGCGTAGTGGCGGATCGCGGTGTCGTATTCTACGTGGGAGGTGTTGATGGTGATACCACGCTCACGCTCTTCCGGTGCCTTGTCGATCTGGTCGAAGGCGAAAGCTTTACCACCGAAGTGCTTGGCCAGCACGTTGGTGATGGCGGCGGTCAGGGTGGTCT
>NZ_JAVWTF010000131.1:0-600 GCF_036667855.1 Aurantimicrobium sp.
GACCCCACACTACCATCGGCGCTACGGCGTTTCACTTCTGAGTTCGGCATGGGGTCAGGTGGGACCACCGCGCTACAGCCGCCAGGCAAATTCTGTTTCTCAACACACTCTCGCATGTCGATTTAATCTGTAATCAGGCTGAAATCACTGTCTCTCGTCCGCCAAAACATCTTCGGCGTTGTAAGGTTAAGCCTCACGGTTCATTAGTACCGGTTAGCTCAACGCATCGCTGCGCTTACACACCCGGCCTATCAACGTCGTCGTCTTCAACGTTCCTTCAGGACCCTTAAAGGGTCAGGGAGAACTCATCTCGGGGCAAGTTTCGTGCTTAGATGCTTTCAGCACTTATCTCTTCCGCATTTAGCTACCGGGCAGTGCCATTGGCATGACAACCCGAACACCAGTGATGCGTCCACTCCGGTCCTCTCGTACTAGGAGCAGCCCCCCTCAATTCTCCAGCGCCCACGGCAGATAGGGACCGAACTGTCTCACGACGTTCTAAACCCAGCTCGCGTACCACTTTAAATGGCGAACAGCCATACCCTTGGGACCGGCTTCAGCCCCAGGATGTGATGAGCCGACATCGAGTTGCCAAACACC
>NZ_JAVWTF010000132.1:0-574 GCF_036667855.1 Aurantimicrobium sp.
ATCCTCGGCCACGACGACATTCAGACAACGGTCAACACCTACGGTCACCTCATGGCCGGAAGTGCAAGAGAGGCTCTTGAGGGTCTCGCACAGCGACTAAGCGTGTGACAGCCGTCACCAGAAATCTCACTACACCCACACCACACAATAAAACTTCCCCCGAATTGAAGCTTTGGGGGTAAGTCGTGGGGGTAAAAACAAACTAAAGAGTTAAACAAAAAAGCCCCGGCTCTACGTTTTCCGCGTAGCTCCGGGGTTTTTAGTTGGTCGGGCTGACAGGATTTGAACCTGCGACCCCTTGACCCCCAGTTTTCCGAGGCGTGTTCTTGGGTGTTCGTGCCCGTTTGTTTACTGGGATTATGTCAAGCGCGTACACATGCGAACGGGGGTGAATGGAGGCCTTTTGGGGGTACTTTGGGGGGTAAGTATTAGGGGTGTATCTGTCTACTGATATTTCTGGTTACGGTCTTGTGGATAACTCGGAGAGCAGCTTTGTGCCCTTCCCTAAGCTCTCGTTTATGGATATTGACGAAATCATCTCAACTCAGCCGAATTGCCCCTCCTGTGGAACTGT
>NZ_JAVWTF010000133.1:0-570 GCF_036667855.1 Aurantimicrobium sp.
TTATGCGGTATTACTCATCCTTTCGGATGGCTATCCCCCTCTTACAGGCAGGTTGCCCACGTGTTACTCACCCGTCCGCCGCTAATCCATTTCCGAAGAAACTTCATCGCTCGACTTGCATGTGTTAAGCACGCCGCCAGCGTTCGTCCTGAGCCAGGATCAAACTCTCAATTTAAAAAGTTTGATTTACTCTCAGTATAAATTACTGACTAACTTATCTTTCGACAAGCTTATTTTTTATTTTCTCAAAGCATTTACGAGTTGTTCTTTCTATACTCTGTTTAATTTTCAAAGACCATGTTTTCTTTTATTTTGTCGTTTCTGTTAAGCGACTTCCTTATAGTATCAAATTTGATACTCCTTGTCAACAACTTTTTTTAAATTCTTTTCAAGTTTTTATTAACTTGTTTTAACTTGTTTTGTTGTTTCTTCAGTGCCTCTCAGCGACAAGGAATATCTTATCATATGAACAGCTATTAAACTAATATTTTACTGGAATTAAGTTATGTTAGTTGCTATTTACTATCAATATCTTTATTTTTAGCCGTTTTTCTCATATTGATACACTAG
>NZ_JAVWTF010000134.1:0-562 GCF_036667855.1 Aurantimicrobium sp.
GGTAAAAACGAATATGTTTAATGGAATTCACCATCCCGGCATAGGCTTGTGGACAAAAGAAGGAAATGCCGAAATGTATAAGCGATTTTTTTACGAAGATTATCGGAACCGAATGAGTTGATAATCAAAAAGATTGTTTTGCGGGAAGTAGGAACTACTAATTTTCTGTTGAAAAAAGTAGGCTAAATGTTTGCAGATTTCGAAGAAATACCTACCTTTGCAACCGCAATCGCGAAAGTAGCTCAGTTGGTAGAGCATAACCTTGCCAAGGTTAGGGTCGCGGGTTCGAATCCCGTCTTTCGCTCAACAGATACCCATAGGAAAGTAGATTATCGTTAAACTGCTTTTTTATGGGTATATTTTTTATTATAACTTCTCGGGTAAGGATTAATAATGCTAAAGCGGAGAGATCGGTTATCGTTTGGAGAGCGTCTATTGCTTTGTGTAAATAAAAAACTGCACGATTCAGGTTTGTTAGCTGAATCGTGCAGTTTTGTTTATGTCTATTCTACTTCATACGGGCTGAATTACTTCAGCCATTTATCTAACCATTCAAAGAAGG
>NZ_JAVWTF010000135.1:0-549 GCF_036667855.1 Aurantimicrobium sp.
ACCGATTTGAACAAACCTCTGGTGTATCAGTTGTTCCGCCAGGAGCACCGCTGAGTAGCTACGTTTGGAAGAGATAAGCACTGAAAGCATATAAGTGCGAAACTCGCCTCAAGATGAGACATCTTTTAAGGGTCGTTGGAGATGACAACGTTGATAGGCTATAGGTGTAAAGGCAGTAATGTCATAGCCGAGTAGTACTAATTACCCGTAGATTTATAGCCTGATATGGTGCTACGAAAGTGCAGCAAGGTTACCTCTTTGTGAATGTTTTTATCGATAAAATAGGTATCAGGAATTAGGTATCAGGATCTAGCTATTAGCTAAGCCCTAACACCTAAACCCTAACACCTTATATACAACCTTTAGGGTGGTTTTAGCAGAGGGGCTCACCTGTTCCCATTCCGAACACAGAAGTTAAGCCCACCAGCGCCGATGGTACTGCGAAAGCGGGAGAGTAGGTCGCCGCCAGTTTTTTTTAAAAGTCTCATACATGAATTTGTATGAGACTTTTTTTTGTTATAAACTCAGAAAATCAATCAATGATCATTT
>NZ_JAVWTF010000136.1:0-534 GCF_036667855.1 Aurantimicrobium sp.
ACTACCATCGGCGATGCCGCGTTTCACTACTGAGTTCGGGATGGGATCAGGTGGTTCCACGGCGCTATGGCCGCCAGGCAAATTCTTCAATCTCGGAAAGCTGACGTGAATAACGACTGCTTGGCTGTTGCCTGGTCGCTATCACTGAATTTGAGTAGTTCATGCACTTGCTACAAGGCCCAGAACACTTCTTGGGTGTTGTATGGTTAAGCCTCACGGGTAATTAGTATGGGTTAGCTCAACACGTCGCCGCGCTTACACACCCCACCTATCAACGTTGTGGTCTCCAACGGCCCTTTAGGACCCTCAAGGGGTCAGGGATGACTCATCTCAGGGCTCGCTTCCCGCTTAGATGCTTTCAGCGGTTATCGATTCCGAACTTAGCTACCGGGCAGTGCCACTGGCGTGACAACCCGAACACCAGAGGTTCGTTCACTCCGGTCCTCTCGTACTAGGAGCAACTCCCTTCAATCATCCAACGCCCACGGCAGATAGGGACCGAACTGTCTCACGACGTTCTGAACCCAGCTCGCG
>NZ_JAVWTF010000137.1:0-526 GCF_036667855.1 Aurantimicrobium sp.
CCCATGGGGAGCCTGTGGCCGCTCCTTCAGAACCCGGACCTCATGAGCCCATGGTTCAGCAAGTACAGGAAGAGCATCGGTCTCGATGGCAAGTGGCTGGACTTCCACAGTCTCCGGCACACAGTCAGGACTAGGCTGGCAAAGGCTCAGGTACAGGAACAGCTCATGGATGCCATCACAGGGCACGAGACAGGCGGCTCCACAGGACGGAAGGTCTACACCCGCCTGGACATGGAAGACCTCCAGAAGGCCATCCAGACGCTCTCCTACAGCTCCATTAGCCTTCCCAGGGCACCCACAGAGAAGCTGACTCAAGACGCTTGAGGGGCTCCCCAAGGGATTAGCGATGGAGGACCTACTGTGTTGTATAGACCACACAGAGACTCTATTCAGCATGTCATAAGTGTGGTACATAAACACCCCTATAAGTCTCTTCTGGAGGTACTTCTAGAGGTGATGATTGATCGTTTATCTATGATGGTCATTACTTCTTGAGGTCATCTGGAGGTAGCTGTAGGACTCTTCT
>NZ_JAVWTF010000138.1:0-500 GCF_036667855.1 Aurantimicrobium sp.
GAATAAAACTTGTCTTTTCTCATATAAATTTTTCACATATTCATTTTCGCGTAAAAAAAGGATAGTTTATTAACTATCCTTTAATATTAACACCTGGCAACGTCTTACTCTCCCGCACAGTCTCCCGTGAAGTACCATCAGCGCTATAGAGCTTAACTTTCCTGTTCGGAATGGAAAGGAGTGTTTCCTCTATGCCATCATCACCAGATCTATTCAGAGTATTCTCTGAAAATTGCACATAAATATTGCCGTTCTTATTCTTTCTCGTATTATTGGTCAAGCCCTCGACCTATTAGTATTAGTCAGCTAAATATGTTACCATACTTACACCTCTAACCTATCAACCTCGTGTTCTTCAAGGGGTCTTACTAGCTTACGCTATGGGAAATCTCATCTTGAGGTGGGCTTCACGCTTAGATGCTTTCAGCGTTTATCCCTTCCCGACTTAGCTACCCAGCTATGCTCTTGGCAGAACAACTGGTACACCAGAGGTCAGTCCA
>NZ_JAVWTF010000139.1:0-500 GCF_036667855.1 Aurantimicrobium sp.
CACAAAACTTAAGACTAGGGATAATGCAAAATAATGAAAAAACATAAATATGGCATTTTATCAGGGAATATGTTATCTTGAGTTATCAGAAATTTTCTGCAATTTCAAGCTTTGGGCCGCTGGGGGTCAAGGGGTCGCAGGTTCAAATCCTGTCAACCCGACCACAAACATACAAGCCGCCAAGCTTTTCTGCTTGGTGGCTTGTTTTTGGTTCAGGGCTATTTTACGCTTACTCGCACAGGGAAAATCAAAGGGCTGGGATCGCACATGAAACCAAAATATACTATGACGCAAGAAGATGCCTTGTTCTACGCCAAGAGAAACCTGGTCGATAGCATTTGGAAAGAAGCCCTTATCGAGGGTATTGATGTCACTTTCCCCGACACCAATGAAATCATCGAGGGTCGCGCTGTGGCGGGAATATCGGTTGATGGAATAATCATTATCAACAACCTAAAGCATGGCTGGCAGTTTATTACTTCTGCTATTGATGCTGAAGT